>NZ_JBEXSH010000348.1:0-8554 GCF_040613555.1 Streptomyces sp. NPDC006265 | reverse complement strand
CGCGCTGCCGGACTTCGTCGTCTTCGACGGGGTGCTGAGCTATGAGACCGAGCCGGATCTGCGGGGCGCGCCGGTCAGGACCACGCTGAACGCGCCCGATCCCGGCGCGGATCAGCTGCGCGGTCACCGGGTCCCGCGCGAGCCGCCGCCGGTAGTCCGGCAGATGGGCGTCCAGCCACCGCCGCTCGCCGGGATGCGCCGCCCCGGCCCCGTGCAGCAGCCGCAGACTCGCGAAGGCCTCGGCGAACGGCGAGATCACGAACCGGCTCCCGGCCAGGGTGTCGGCGTTGATCTGCCACCAGCCCACGGGCCACCCCCTCCCCGAGGTTTCGCGCCTGCGCGAAACAGTAACCACGCGGACAGGGGCGTCGAAGACTCCGCGTATGCGCAGCTACCGCGATCTGTTCCGCATGCCCGAGTTCACCCCGTTCTTCCTGGCCGCGTCGGCGCAGACGATCGCCCAGACCATGGGCGGACTGGCCCTGGGCACCCTGGTCTACCGGGCGACCGCGTCACCGCTGCTGTCCGCGGTGAGCATGTTCGGCTCCTCGCTGGTGCAGGTGCTGGGAGCGACCGTCCTGCTCTCCGCCGCCGACCGGCTGCCCCCACGCGCGGCCCTGACGGCCCTTCCCCTGCTCTTCGCCGCCGCCACCGCCGCCCTGGCCCTGCCCGGCCTGCCCCTATGGGGGCTCTTCGCCATCGTCCTCGCCAAAGGTCTGGCGGAGTCCGTGGGCGGGGGAGTGCGCTGGGGCCTGCTCAACGAGATCCTCTCCAAGGACGGCTATCTGCTCGGCCGCTCGGTGTTCAACATGATGAGCGGCCTCATGCAGATCGCCGGCTACGCGACCGGCGGTGCCCTCGTGGCCCTGCTGGCCCCGAGGCTGTCCCTGCTGGCCGCCGCCGTCCTGTACGTCGTGGCGGCCGTCGTCGTCCGGCTCGGCCTGACCCGCCGCCCGCCCCGCACGACGGGCCGCCCCTCGGTCTCGGCGACCTGGCGCGCCAACGCGCTGCTCTGGTCTTCCCCGCCGCGCCGCCAGGTCTATCTGGCCCTGTGGATCCCCAACGGCCTCATCGTCGGCTGCGAATCCCTCTACGTCTCCTACGCCCCCGACTCCGCCGGCACCCTGTTCGCCTGCGCGGCGCTGGGCATGCTCGCCGGGGACGTGCTGGTCGGCCGGGTACTGCCCCCGCGTCTGCGCCCCCGCCTGGGCTTCCCGCTCCTGCTGCTCCTGGCCGTCCCGTACGTGCCGTTCCTCCTGCACCCGGCGCTTCCGCTCGCGACGGCCGCGGTGACACTGGCCTCCGTGGGGTTCGGCGCGAGCCTCGTGCAGCAGGAGCGCCTGGTGGCCCTCACCCCCGACGAACTGTCGGGGCATGCCCTGGGGCTGCACTCGGCGGGGATGCTCACGATGCAGGGGGTGGCGGCGGCGCTCGCGGGATCACTGGCCCAACTGACGTCCCCCGCCGGGGCGATGACGGCGATGGCCGTGGGGTCGGCGGGAGTGACGCTGCTGCTGACGGTCCCGGGCAAGCGGGAGGAGCTCAGGACGGTGAGCTGCTGAGATCTCAGGACGGTGGGCTGGCTGAGAGGGTCTCAGGACGGTGAGCTGCCAAATGATGCTCAGGACGGTGAGCTGACAGACGACGCTCAGGACGGTGGGCCGCCAATGATGCTCAGGACGGTGAGCTGCCAGATGACGCTCAGGACGGTGGGCCGCCCGAGACCGACGGCGTCCCGGCCTCCACGAACACCTCGGGAACCTCGTTGTCCACCACGACCCGCGACAGCAGGGCGGCCAGCCGGTCCCGCTCGGCGCCGCTCAGCCCGGACGGCAGCGCCTTCACGCGACGGCAGGTCTCGGCGTAGAACTTCTCGGCGAGCGCGGCCCCTTCGTCCGTCAGTCCCACCCGCACGGCCCGCCCGTCGCGCGGGTCGGCCTCCCGCCGTACCAGTCCGCGCCGCACCGTGCGGTCCACCAGCCCGGTCAGGCTGGACTTCGCCAGCCCGAGCGTCTCGCCGAGCTCGCTCATCCCGTACGGCTGGGGCATCAGCACGCACAGCAACTGCCCCTGCTGCGGCGTCAGTCCGTACGCCCGGCTCGCCTCCGCGTACACACCGTCGACCAGGAACGCCGCGCGCACCAGCGCGGCGACGACCCCCACCTGCCCGGCTGCCCCGTTCCCCATCGGGTCAGGGTACCGACCGGTAGGTCCACGTACGGGGCGTGCGGGTCACTCCTGCGTCACTCCTCGTCCGGGGCCTCGCCCTCGATGAGCCGTTCCGCGATGTCGTCGGCCCACTCCTGGGCCCAGCGGCGCAGCCCGGCGACGGACGGCCCGTCGAGGCCCTGCACGGTGAACGCCCTGTCGTCGAGCCATTCCGTGCCGGTCAGCCGGGCCTGGAGGTCGGTGAGGTCGAAGGTGTCGGGGGCGTGGCGGCGGCCGAGCTCCTCGAGTTCGGGGTGGCTCCAGCGGCCCGAGGCGGCCCGGACGTCGACCAGGTCGCGCGCGAGACCGCGGTCGGCCAGGTCCCGCACCCGGGTGCCGACGAGGTCGTCGAGGGAGAGCGCCGGACCGAGCTCCGTCTCCACGGGCGGGCGCCACAGCATCTCCTTGTGGAGGGCGACCTCGCACTCCACGCCGCTCGGCGCGTCGGTCACGAGGAACTGGGCGGACAGCGGCCCGGCCTCCAGGGTCTGCACCATCCAGCCGCGCCCCACCAGCCCGCCCCGGACGGCGTGCGCGACGACCTCCAGCGCGGCCGGGTGCTCGGTGGCCACGTCCACGTCCGGCCCGGTCCGCTCCACCAGCCCGTGCGCCAGCGCCGCGTACCCGCCGGCGAGGACGAGGGAGTAGGTCTCACCCACCGCCAGCAGATCACCGAGAAGCCGACCGGTGGGCTCGGGGACGGGGGGAGCGTCGGGCATGCCCCGATTATCGCGTGGGGGCGGTGAGGAGCTGAGGTGACCCGCCCGGACGGGTGAACGGACCGGGCCGGTCCCACACAGGGGCGCGGGAAACTGCGCGACCAGCCCCCCCGCCGCACCGGACCTCGCGCCTACGCCTTGCGTCCCACCCCGCAGTACGCGTCCACGGCGCCGGCGCCGGAACCGACGACACCGGAGGCCTCCGGCCGCCACTCGGGAACCCTCACCACCCCTGGCTCCACCAGCTCCAGCCCGTCGAAGAACCCGGCGATCTCCGCGACCGGCCGGACGTAGTACGGCACCGCCCCACTCGCGTTGTACGCCTCCGACGCGGCGATCATGCCCTCACTGGTCGCGGTGCTGTCGCTGACCACCAGGTGGCTGCCGGGCGGCAGCCCGGCCATGAGCCGTCGCACCAGCTCACGCGCCTGCTCGTAGTCGGCGACGTGGCCGAGGGTGTTGAGGATCATCAGTCCGACCGGCCGGGACAGGTCGAGCGTGCCGGCGGCGGCCTTCAAGACGGCCTCGGGGTCGTACAGGTCGGCGTCCAGGTACGCGGTCCTGCCCTCGCGGGTGCTGGTGAGCAGGGCGTTGGCGTGGGCCAGCACGATGGGGTCGTTGTCGACGTAGACGATCCGGGCGTCGGGTGCGATGCGCTGGGCGACCTCGTGCGTGTTGTCGGCGGTGGGCAGCCCGGTGCCGACGTCCAGGAACTGGCGTACACCCAGCTCACCGGCGAGGTGGCCGACGGCCCGCCCCAGGAACCGGCGGCTCGTGACCGCCACGTCGACGAGGCCCGGGAAGATCGACTTGATCTGGTGGCCCTGGCCGTCGCCTGCGCAGCCCTGACGGTCACGTCCTTCCCGCCCGTACGCGACGCGGTGGAGCGGGTGCTCGGCAGCGAGGAGCAGCCGGCCCCGTATGCATGGGAGTTCGCCCTGTCCGGCGCGCTCGCGGTTGCCGTCTCGGCCGTCATCTGGATTCGTGGTCCTCAACTCCTCAGCCTCCCCAGCCGGATCACCGCGCCGGCGTTGGAATGGCTTCGTCTGGAGACCGCCGCGCGCATGCTCCTCGTAAGTCCCGTACTGCGCCTCGCCGACGTGGTGGCGGCCTTCGACGAACGGGTGCTGGACCGCGCCGTCGAGGACATCGCACGCGCATCGGTGCGGCTGGCCCAGTGGACCAACGCTCAGGTGGAGCGGCTCGTCGACGGCGCCGTGGAGGACATCGCACGCGCATCGGTGCGGCTGGCCCAGTGGACCAACGCTCAGGTGGAGCGGCTCGTCGACGGCGCCGTGGAGGCCGTGGCGGGCGGTGCCCGCGCGCTCGGCCGCCTGGCGCGCCGGCCGCAGACCGGGCAACTGCACCAGTACCTCGCCCAGGCGGTCGCCGCCTTCACCCTCCTCGCCGTCGTCCTCGTCCTCGTGAGGTGACCGCCGTGCTCACGGCCATCGTCCTGCTCCCGAC
Organism: Streptomyces sp. NPDC006265; assembly: GCF_040613555.1. Lineage (NCBI taxonomy): Bacteria > Bacillati > Actinomycetota > Actinomycetes > Kitasatosporales > Streptomycetaceae > Streptomyces > Streptomyces sp. NPDC006265. The sequence continues at coordinate 4,160 of NZ_JBEXSH010000348.1, read as the reverse complement.
CGCTATGGCGGCCCTCCTGCTGTGCGTGCCGCGCAGCGCATCCCGCACTCTGTTCCTCACGGCCTGGGCGGTGACCACTGCCGCAGAGCTGCTCCTGACGGTGACCGTCTGGGCGGGGTACCAGGCCGACGGCGGCATGCAGTACGAGACGCAGGCCCGATGGATCCCCAGCGCCGGCATCAGCTACCACGTCGGCGTCGACGGCCTGTCCCTTCCTCTGGTGGCCGTCACCTGCGTGCTGTTTTTTGCCTGCACTGCGTACGCGTGGCGCGAGACCCGACGGCCCCGGGAATTCGCGGCCCTGTTCCTCTTCCTCCAGACGACGTGCCTCGGCCTGTTCGTCGCCCTGGACCTGATCCTGTTCTTCGTCTTCTTCGACCTGTCCATCGTGGCGATGTACTTCATCATCGCAGGGTGGGGTCACAAGGGCGCCGCCCGCGCCGCCCTGAAGTTCTTCCTCTACACCTTCATCGGCTCCCTCGCCCTGCTGCTCGGCTTCATCGGCCTCTACTTGGCAGCCGACCCGCACACCTTCGACATCGTCGAACTGACCGCAGCCAACCCACTGGCCGGACGGGCGACGTACGGCGCCCTCGTCCTCCTCGCCATCGCCGTCGGACTCGCGGTGAAAACCCCGACCGTGCCCTTCCACACCTGGCTGCCACCCGCCCACACCGACGCCCCGGCCGCTGGATCGGCGATCCTAGCCGGGGTGTTGCTGAAGATGGGGACGTACGGCTTCCTGCGCATCGCCATGCCCGTCCTGCCCGACGCCTGGCGCGAGTACGCCCTTGTCTTCGTGGTCGTCGGTGTGGTCTCCGTGCTCTACGGCGCTCTGGTCGCCCTCGCTCAGACCGACTTCAAGCGGATGGTCGCGTACACCTCGGTCAACCACCTGGGCTACATCATCCTGGCGATCGGTGCGGCCGGGGCCATCGGCGCGAACCAGGAGGAGGCCCGGCGTCTGGCCGTCACCGGCTCGGTCTTCCAGATGGTCAGTCACGGGCTGCTGACCGGCGCGCTGTTCCTGCTGTCCGGCGTGCTGTACGAGCGGGGGCGTACGTACGAGATGTCCGCGTACTCCGGCGTGGCCGGGCGGGCGCCTGTCTTCGCCGCGCTGACCGGCGTCGCCGCCTTCGCCTCGCTTGGGCTGCCGGGCTTCTCTGGCTTCATCGGAGAGTTCCAGATCCTCACCGGGAGCCTGGGGCCGGAGCCGGTGGCCACCGGCTTGGCCGTGCTCGGGATCCTGCTCACCGCGGGCCTGTTCCTGCGCGCCCTGCAACAGGTCTTCCTCGGGCCGCTTCGGCTACCGGTTGCCGCGCCCGGCACCGACCGGCCGTTCCCGGACATCCGGCTCCACGAAGGGATCGCGATCGCCCCGCTGCTGATTCTGGGCGTCGTCCTCGGCCTCGCTCCCCGGTTCGTCCTCGACGTCATCGAGCCCGCCTCGCGCACCGTGCTGGAACTGCTGGCGCGATGAACGAGATGACCGGGATGAACGAGAACCCCCTTGATCTCCTGCCCGAGGTCCTGCTCGCCGCGTCGGCCGTGCTCGGTCTCCTGCTCGGAGCCTGGCTTCCGCGCCGCCGGCAGTGGCTGACCGGTGCTCTGGCGGTAGCGGCCTGCACCGTGGGGATGGTGGCCGCAGGGATCGCCGCAGCCGGTCCCGTGGAGACGGCTTTCGGTGAGTCCTTCGCCGTGGACACGGTCACTGCCACCAGCCGGATCGTCATCCTCGGCGCCACGCTGCTGGTCCTCGCGCTCGCCATGCCGCGCCTGTACGCCGACCCGCGCGAGACGGAGTTCTACGTCCTGCTCCAGCTCGCCTCCGCAGGCTCCCTGATGATGGCCGGAGCCCAGGACCTGCTCCTCCTCGCCGCCGGTTACCTGCTGGCCAGCGTGCCCGCCTACGCGCTCGCAGGGTTCCGCAAGGACGGCCCCGGCACCGAGGCGGCCTTGAAGTTCTACGTCGTGGGTGCCCTTCTCGGCGTCGTGATGCTCGCCGGCATCACTGTCCTCCTCGCCGCCGGGCGCGCCACGTCGTACCCGATGCTGCGCACCGAACTCACCGAGGCACCGCCGGGACTGGTCGCGACCGGCACGCTCGCCCTGCTCGCCGGTGTCCTGTTCAAGGCCGGAGCCGTGCCCGGCCACTTCTGGGTACCGGACGCGATTCAGGGCAGCTCGGCACCAGTCGCCGCCTTCCTCACCACGATCCCCAAGATCGGCGCGCTGGCGGCGTTCTATCGGCTCGCCGCCACGCCGCTCGTGGACGCCGACCTGCCGTGGGCCGACCTGGTGGCGGTGCTCTCGGTGGCCTCGATGACGTTGGGCAACCTGGCGGCCTTCTTCCAGCAGGACGTCAAGCGGCTGCTCGCGTACTCCACCATCAGCCAGGTCGGCTATCTCCTGCTTCCGGTGGCCGTCGCCGGGCGCACCGGCCTCGACCAGGAGGCGCTGCTGTACTACCTGGCCGGGTACGCGCTGACGAACCTCGGCGCCTTCGCCGTCGTCTGCGCACTCCCCGGGGCCCACACCATCGACGACTACCGCGGCCTGGCACGGGCGCACCCGGCCCTGCTGGCCTCGCTCGTCGTCTGCCTGCTGGGCCTGGTGGGCACGCCCCCGACCGCCGTCTTCCTCGGCAAGCTGGAAGCCTTCAGCGCTGCCTTCGACGGTGGCTACGCATGGCTCGCGGTCGCCGCGGCCGTCAACACGGTGGCCTCCCTCTTCTACTACCTGCGCTGGATCGCCCCGGCGTTTCTCTCGCGCCGACTCGGGGGTGATCCGGGCACGATGTCAAGATCAGCTGCGGTCGTCGCTTATGGGACAGCCATCGGATCCGTCGTACTCGGGCTGCTCGGCGGGGCCGTCCTGGACGTGCTGGGAGGACCGCTCGCGCGGTGACGGGCCCGGTGGCTTGTCGGCCTACCGATGCATGGCTGTGTCGGCGCCGCCGAGCATCTGTCGAGGGTCGGATCACCGAGCCACGGAGACCGCCCCCATCAGAGAGACGGCCGATGAGCATGAGGCCTCTCGAGGCACCCTCCTGTCTGCAAGGGCTGGTGGGGGGTGGGGCGCGATCGGTGGGGTGCCGTTCCAGATCGGCTCAGTAGCACGCCTGGCATGTTGCGTGTGAGCAGTGCCGTGCTCACATTCGGAGTGTTCGCCATGCACACGATGGATCATCCCGAGCACCCGTCTGGCTCAGGCGCAGGCGGCGCACCCCATTCGGTCGCCGGCGCGCACCAAGATGTCATGGTCCAAGAGGCTGCCCAGACCCGGACCTCCACAGAGCCCGTGGTAATGGCGGACCATGGGGCGGTCGCACCGACCGAACCGACAGCGGACGGGCCCATGACGGGCAGGGACGTGCTGTCCGTATGCGTGGCGGTGCTCACCGGATGGCTGCTGGCTGTTCCTGTGCGCGGCGGCTCGCCGCAAGGAGCGGCTGACGGCTCTGCTCGCCCGAGCGATGGCCGTGCTTCGTCCCCTTCCGCCACCACCCAGACCTCTCCTCGCTCAGCTGTCAGTCCTGCGGATATAGGCCGGACCCGCAGCGCGGGCTCCGCATGCCCGCGCACACGGCGTGTACCGCCACATTCACCGCAGACCCGATCAAGCGAGGTCCGACACACATGACCGCACACAACCCTGCCCCGAATCGTCGCCTTCGTCGCCGTATGGCGATCGTGAGCACCGTCGCTGCGGGCGGGCTGCTGCTCGCAGCATGCGGCGGGGGCGACCTGGAGGCGATGGACCGCGGGAGCGGCAGCTCCGCCTCCGCCACGTCCACCCCGACGGCGGCTGACACCCCGGCGCCCGGCGCCTTCGACGAGCGGACGTCGTGTTCGCGCAGATGATGATCCCGCACCACGAGCAGGTCGAGCCCGGGGCAGGAACCCGAACTCCCGCTGGCTGTGCCCCGCCAGGTAGAGCGCCAGCCGGTCGTCATGAACGTGCGCAGGGCCAGCCGGTAGCCACGGCGCCAGTCGCATCCGGTCACCAGCGCCGCCACCTGCGGTGACACGGACGCCACGGCCTCCGTGTGCAAGGGGTCGACATAGCCGCGCGGGTCCCGGTACCGGGACAGTGTCGCCTCCGGCGGTCGCCCCTCCCCGGCGGCCTGGTTGCGCGTGAGCAGTGGGGTGGCACGTCCC
>NZ_JBEXSH010000347.1:0-8561 GCF_040613555.1 Streptomyces sp. NPDC006265 | reverse complement strand
CAGCAGACGGACCATGGTGGCGGGAACGGTCCTGGCCGTCGTCACCGTCGCGGTCGCCGTACTCGCCGCGACCCAGGGGCTGCCCGGCACGGACAGCGGCAGCGACGCGGCCGAATCCCCGGTCCGGCCCCCGGCCTCGGCGGCCACGCCGGGCCAGGGCACCAGCGGCGACAGTCCCGATCCGTCCGGGCCGCCCAGTCCGTCCAAGTCCCCCTCGCCGACCCCCACCCCCACTCCGTCGCCCCCGTCTCCCGCTCCCACACCCACACCGTCCGCTCCCGCCACGGCCCTGCCGCCCGGCTTCCAGCGCTACCGGGCACCGGAGGGTTTCTCCGTCGCGCTGCCCGAGGGCTGGAAGCGGCTGGACACCGACCGTGACGGCGAGGCGTACCGGGTCGTCTTCGGCGCCGAGGGCGACGACCGCACGCTGGCCGTCACCTACAGCGATCAGGCCGGCCCGGACCCCGTGGCCGTGTGGCGGGACGACGTCGAGCCGAACCTCAAGCAGGCCGACGACTACGACCGGATCGGAGCGATCCGCGCGACGACCTACCAGGGTCGCAAGTCCGCCGACATGGAGTGGACCGCGGATGTCGACGGTACCCGGATGCACACCTTCGGCCGGGGCATCCTGCTGGGTGAGGGCCGGAGCTTCTCGCTGCGCTGGACGACTCCGGACGCCGACTGGGAGGACGCCGCCAACCAGGAGGCGCTGCGCACGTTCTTCAAGACCTTCCGGCCGGGCTCGGTCTGAGCCAGACCTTCCGGCCCGGTTCAAAGTGAGCGGCGCGGGGCGCGCAGGGTGGTGAGCCGACCGCCGTGCAGCGGCCGGGTGCGCCAGCGCGCCGTGAGCGTCCGGTCCGCGAGGGAACAGGCCAGTGCCAGGCGGTGCGGGGTCTCCAGGAACACCACATCCACGGCCAGCGTGCCGGCATCGGTCCAGCCGCCGCTGACCGCGGTCGGAGCGGGTTCCTCGGCGACCCTCCAGCCCTCCTCCGCCAGACGCAGGGCGAGCCGGTCCGGGCGATCCGGCCGGTCCGCTGCTCCGGTGAGCGTGAGCGTCCAGCCGTCCGCGTCCCGGGCGAGCCCGGCCGACCGGACCGGCCCGGTCTCCACGGAGGGCGTGAACGCCGCGGCCGTCCAGCCCCGCTCCCGCTCCGGGGGTGCGGGACGGCCCGGGGCGGGCGGCAGCGCGAGCCGGTCGAGGCGCTCCCGCAGTTCCGCGTCGGCGGCCTCGCGGCCGGCCAGTGGCTCGGGTCCGAAAGCGGGCAGCAGATGCTCCCAGACCAGGTTCAGGTACTCCTGCATCCGCTCGGTCGCCGCGGTCGCCGCGATCACCACGTCGTGCTCCGGCAGGACGAGGCAGAACTGGCCGAACGCGCCGTCCCCCCGGTAGCCGTGCCGGGACGTCCAGAACTGGTAGCCGTAGCCCTGGTCCCAGTCCTGCCGCTCCGTGTCTCCCATGGCCCCGGTGGTCGGTATACGGGGGTGCGAGGCCCGGGCCACCCATCCCTGAGGCAGCAGCCGCTCGCCCTCCCACAGCCCGTCGCGCAGATACAGCTGGCCGAGCCGGGCGACGGCCTCGGTGGTGGCGTGCAGACCGCTGAAGCCGAGCTCCCGGCCGGCGCGGTCCCGCCTCCAGGACACCTCACCCACGCCCAGCGGATCCAGCAGCCGGGGCCGCAGATACGCGGTGAGCGGCTGCCCGGTCACTCGCTGGACGATCGCGGCGAGCGTGTAGGTGGCGGGCTGGTTGTAGGCGAAGACCGTGCCCGGGTCACCGTCGGGCGGCAGTTGCATGAACCCTCGGACGGGCTCGGCGGGGTCTCGCCCGAAAGCCTCGTCGACGGTGTCCCGTCGGTGCCCGCTCGCCATGGACGCCACATGCCGGACGAGCATCGCCCGGCTGCGCGGGTCGGTGATGTCGGCCTCGAACTCCGGGAAGTACGAGATCACCGGCGCGTCGAAGTCGAGCAGACCCTCGGCCTCGGCCAGGGCGGCCGCGGTCCCGGTGAAGCTCTTGCTGAGCGAGTACATCAGGTGGAGGCGTTCGGCGGTGTACGGCGCCCACCAGCCGGAGGCCACCAGGTGCCCGTGCCGCATGATCACCAGGCTGTGCGGCTCGATCTCCGGGGCGGCTTCGAGGGCGTCGAGGAAGGCGTGGACGCCGGAGGCGTCGACACCCTGGGCGGCGGGACCGGACGTCGGCGGGGCGGAGGCACTCATGGATGCATCCTGCACCCGTCGGCGGCCGTGATCGAGCCGTTTCCGGGCCCGCTGTCAGGGGACTCGCTGGTTATGGTGCAAATCGGATACACGATGATGACCGAGCAGGCCGGCCCCCGAGAGCTCGTCGACCATGTGGTGCGGGCCGAGGAGGCGGGCTTCGACTTCTCGGTGACCTCCGACCACTACTTCCCGTGGCTGCGCTCGCAGGGTCATTCGCCGTACGCCTGGGCCGTGCTCGGCGCGGCCGCCCAGGCCACGTCACGTATCCCACTGATGACGTATGTGACATGCCCGACGTTCCGCTACCACCCGGCGGTGGTGGCGCAGAAGGCGGCGACCCTGCAGTTGCTGTCCGAGGGCCGGTTCCGACTGGGGCTGGGCTCGGGCGAGAACCTCAACGAGCACGTGGTGGGCGGCGGCTGGCCATCGGTCGATGTGCGGCACGAGATGTTCGAGGAGGCCGTGGAGATCATCCGCGCCCTGTTCGAGGGCGGTCACGTCAACCATCACGGCACGCACTTCGACGTGGAGTCGGCCCGGCTGTGGGACCTTCCGGACGAGGCGCCGCCCATCGGCATCGCCGTCTCCGGGGAGCGGTCGTGCGAACTCGCGGGCCGGCTCGGTGACCTGGTGATCGCCACCGAGCCCAAGGCCGGGCTGCTGGATGCCTTCGACCGGCACGGCGGCCAGGGCAAGCCCCGCATCGGCCAGTTGCCGGTCTGCTACGACCCCGACCGGGACGCGGCCGTCGAGCGGGCGCACTCCCAGTTCCGCTGGTTCGGCAGCGGCTGGAAGGTCAACTCGGAGCTGCCGCATCCCGATTCCTTCGACGCGGCCACCCAGTTCGTCAGGCAGGACGACGTCGCCGACGCGATCCCGTGCGGTGACGACCCGGACGCGTTCGTCGAGGCCGTCCGCCCGTACGCCGAGGCCGGGTTCACCGAGATCGCCCTCGTCCAGATCGGCGGCGAGTCGCAGCCGGCGTACCTGGACTGGTCGGAGAAGACCCTGCTGCCGGCGCTGCGCGACGCGTTCGGCTGAAATCCTCGGCCAGCGCCTCCACGGCCCGTTCGACCAGATGAGTCCTCCGCCCCGGGGGGCTCTTCTTCACGAGCGCGCTCACCCGCTGGGCCTCCTCGGTCGTGGGCAGGAACCCGGCCGGCAGGAGGGGCAGCAACAGGCTCCGGACGAGCACTTCGCTCTCCGAGGTGACCTGGGGCCTGCGCACCACCGAGACGTTGACCCGGATCGCTTGCTCGTTGCCGGGCGGCACACCGGGCCGGTCCGTCTCGATGGCGGCGTAGCGGTAGCGATGCGCCCGGTCGCAGGCGGCGCAGCCGGCCGGGCCGCGGCTGAGCCGGTCACCGCAGCCGGGGCACACCAGCCGGTCGAGGGCGGCGTCCACCAGCCGCCAGTCGTGCCGGTCCGGTTCGGCCGCGACCCTCTCGGCCAGGGCGCCCTCCTGGCCACCGCCTGCGGCGGTGTCCCACTGCCGCAGGAACGCGGCCCACTCCCCTTCGACGATGCCGTCCACCAGGTCGCGGCAGACGGTACAGGCGGGGGCACCGCCGTACGCGTAGCCGTCGCACTCCGCACAGCGGCGTAGCGGCGTGTCCGCCTCCCGTCGCACCAGGCCCGGCATCCTCCCGCACCCGCGTCCGCCCGGGACAACGGTTCTCGGACGGGCCTCGCGGGCGGTGAACGGCGAGGTCAGCCGGGGCCGCTAGGCTTCCGTCCGCACCTCGTGCCGTCCGATCTGCCCCGCCTCAGGAGAGTCGTCCGTGACCGTAGCCATGACCCCGCCCGAGACGTCCACCGTCGCCGCCGCGCCCCTGTCCGACCTGATCGCGCGGGACGCGCGGGAGTTCGGGGCGTACGCCCGGACCGGAGGGTGGGCCTTCGGGCTGAAGGTGGCGCGCAGTGTGCGGCCCGGCGGTCAGGGTGCGGACGAGACGCCGAAGGTGTCCGCGAAGGAGTTCGCGGAGCTCGCCGGCTGCTCCCCGGAGCGGGTCATGCGCTACTACAAGGCGTGGGACCGGGCGGCGGACGACGGGATGGTCCCGCACTTCGAGGCGCTGACGCCCGGTCAGGAGGTGGACCTGCCGGACGCCGACGTGTGGCTGAGCTACTACGTCTCCCGCAACAGCGCGACCTCCGAGCGCGGCACCGCCATCTCCGAGGCCGCCGAGGCGGAGGGCATCCGGCCCACGAAGGCCCTGGAGGTCGCGGAGAACCCCACGGCCCTGCGCGCCGCGATCCTCGCCGACCCCTCCACCGCCCGTGCCGCCCGCCAGGCGCTGCTGGACCGGGTCCGTGAGGATCCGGACCTGCAGTCGGAGCTGGCCCGTGACGTGGTGCGCACCGACGAGCTGAAGAAGGCCGTCGCCGGGGAGAGCAGGGCGGCCGACCGGATCGGGTACGTGCGTCAGATCGCCGAGTCGGGACAGATGAAGACACCCGCCGGGCAGACCGTGGACGCGCCCGCCGACGTGCGGCAGGAGGCCGAGCGGCACCTGTCGCTCATCGACGAGCTCGACGAGGGTGAGGACGCCGGCGAGTGGGCCGCCGAGGCGTACGACACGATGAAGTCCCTCGTCGTCGAGGTCGTGGAGACGGACCCGGGGCTGCGGGTGCGGGAGCGGCGCACGAAGTTCTACAGCAGCCTGCAGAAGGCGACCAAGGTGTTCGAGGAGCTGACCTTCGACGACGCCGGGGAGTTCTACGAGGACGACATGGTGCAGCGTCTGGAGGATCTGCAGCGATCCGTCGCGGTGTGCATCGAGTCGCTGCGCGGTGCTCGCGGGATTCACCCGGTCGGCTGAGCATTCCGGCGAAATCGGGGGTACTAGAGGGCTCTACGTCGGTTCTTCCCGGAGGCCCCCTAGTGAACTCGTTCGTCCACAAGACCCTGGTGGTGCAGCTCCAGGCGGGCGACACGGACCGTTTCTCCGTGCTCGCCCACCTGAGCTACGACGCCGCGGATCCGTTCGCCGTCACCGTGGTCTTCAGCCATGACGGCCGCGTCCTCGCCCGGTGGCAGCTGGACCGGGAGATGCTCGGTGACGGGCTGCGGCGGCCGGTCGGGGTGGGCGACGTGCGGATGCGTCCGGAGTCGCGGGGGATGTGGCAGGAGCTGCGCCTGGAGTTCCTCGGCGACGCCCGCGCCGACGGCGGCCGCCACCACGCGGTGGTGTTCGCCTGGGCGCCCGGATTCGCGGCGTTCCTGCGGGAGACCTACGAGGTGGTGCGGCCGGGCCGCGAGGAGGTCCATGTCGACGACTTCCTGGCGGGCGTTCTCGCCGGGGGCTGAACCGGGGCCGGTCTGAGTAGGCGTACTCATGCCGAGGGCCCGCCCCCGACTGGACGATGGGCTGCCTCGAGAGGAGCCCGCCATGTCCGCTGTGTCCGACGTACATCCGGGTCCCCGGCCGTCTTTGCCCGCCGCCCTGGCCTGGGGTGTGCTCGCGGTGCTGGCCCTGTCCGCGTGGAACCCGCACGACCGCATGACCTGGTTCCTGGAGGTCGTGTGGGTCGCCGTGGGCCTGCCGCTGCTGGTGCTGACCCGGCGGCGCTTTCCGCTCACCGGTCTGTTGTGCTGTCTGCTGGCCGCCCATGCCGTGGTGCTGATGGTGGGCGGCCACTACACCTACGCCGAGGTGCCGGTCGGCGACTGGGTCCGGGCCACCTTCGGTCTGGACCGCAACCCCTATGACCGGTTCGGCCACCTGATGCAGGGCTTCGTCCCGGCCGTGCTGGTGCGCGAGCTGCTGGTGCGCACCTCGCCGCTGCGCGGGAGCCGGTGGCTCGCTCCGCTGACCGTGTGCGCGTGTCTGGCCTTCAGCGCCGTCTTCGAGATGCTCGAGTGGGCGGCCGCCGTCGCCGGAGGGCACGCGGCCGATGCCTTTCTGGCCACCCAGGGCGACGTCTGGGACACGCAGTGGGACATGTTCTGCGCCCTGGTCGGTGCCACCGCCTCGCTGCTGCTGCTCAGCCGGGTGCACGACCGGCAGCTGACGGCGGTGCCGTCACTTCGACGTGTAACGGTGCCGGATCCACAGCGGCAGGACGAACCAGCACAACAGGTACCAGCCGACCACACCGGCGACCAGGTAGGGCACGAAGCCGTCGTGCGTGGCCACGCGCAGGATGAGCAGCAGTGAGGCGGTCATCGTGGCGAGCAGCAGCACGAGGCCGAGCAGGGTGAGCCGGGAGGCCAGCCGCACGGCCTGGGGTTTGACGCGCCGCCCGGCGACGAGGCGGTGCAGGGCGACCGGGCCGATGAGCGCCCCGGTCGCGCAGGCGCCGAGGACGACCGTCACCAGATAGATCGTCTGGTCGGTGCCGGAGAGGTCGTCGTACTTCTCGGTGAACACCACCGTGAGGAGGAAGCCGAAGAGGATCTGGACGCCCATCTGCGCCACGCGGACCTCCTGGATGAGCTCCTGCCACATCCGGTCCGCTCTCTCCTCCTCCGTCTCGTTGCGCCCCCGGCGCATGCCCCCGCCCTCTGCCACGTCCGCCACTGTTCCTCCCGGAGTGAGACCCGAGCCCTCCTTCTTCCCGGGTTCCCCGGAACGACTCGTCGTCCCGCGGGCCCCCGGGTGCGGTTTGAGCGATCAGGGGACGGTTACACGGACGGCGCGAATGACGCAGAACCGAGGAGGTCGTGGACTCATGTCCGGAACGCAGCTCACCGTGACGCTCAGCGGCGGAGGCGCCGACGACGCGCGAGCGGTCGTCCGGGCCCTGGAAGGTACGTTCGGGTCTTCCGACGAGCTTCCCGCCGACGAGAACGCGACGGTCCACATGGCGACCTTCGACGGGGAGACGGACGCGGGTCCCGCCGGCGGCGACGAAGCGGGTTCCGGGCGGCTGTCCGCACCGGTGACCGTCACCGTGCAGGGCAGCCCGGAGGCCGTGCGGCGGGCGAGCGACACGCTCACCCGGGCCTTCACGGCACGCGACGACGGCGCAGCCTCCGGTGACCAGGAGCAGGAGAGGCAGCTGCTCCTGGAACCGTGAGGGTCGGCCTCACCAGCGGGATTCGACCTGGTCCTTGATGCGCCGGTCGTACAGGTCGCGGATCGCCGTCAGCGTCTCGCCGGGCAGCTGCGGGAGGCGGGCGGCGGCCGCGTTGGCCCGGGCCTGTTCGGGTGAGCGCGCGCCGGGGATCACAGTGGTGACGCCGGGCTGCTCGACGATCCAGCGCAGGGCCAGCTGGGCCGGGGTGTATCCCTCGGGGACGAGTGCCGCGAACTCGGCGGCCGCCTCGACACCGGTGGCGTAGTCGACGCCGGAGAAGGTCTCGCCCTGGTCGAAGGCCTCGCCGTGCCGGTTGTAGGTGCGGTGGTCGTTCTCCGGGAAGACGGTGTCCCGGGTGTACTTGCCCGACAGCAGGCCGGAGGCCAGCGGAACGCGGGCGATGATGCCCACGCCCGCCTCGCGCGCGGCCGGGAGCACCTCGCGCAGCGGCTTCATGCGGAACGGGTTCAGGATGATCTGCACGCTCGCGACGTTGGGCCGGGCGATGGCGGTCAGCGCCTCCTCGCAGGTCTCGACGCTGACGCCGTAGGCGGCGACGCGCTCCTCCTCGACGAGGGTCTCGAGGGCGTCGAACACCTCGTCCGTGGAGTAGACGGGCGTCGGCGGGCAGTGCAACTGCACCAGGTCGATGCGGTCGACGCCCAGGTTGCGCCGGGAACGGTCGTTCCAGGCGCGGAAGTTGTCGAGCACGTAGTTCCCGGGGATCTGCTCGACCCGGCGGCCCATCTTCGTGGCGACCATGACGTGCAGGTCCGGGCGGCCGCTGAGGAACGCGGCGATGGTCTGCTCGCTGCGGCCGTCGCCGTACACGTCGGCGGTGTCGAAGAAGGTCACCCCGGCCTCTGCCGCCGTCTCCAGTACCGCGAGGGCTTCCTTGTCGTCGACGTCTCCCCAGTCGGCCCCCAGCTGCCAGGTGCCCAGACCGATGACGGAGGCATGCTGATCCGACCTGTCGAATGTGCGCTCGTCCATGGGTGTCAGTCTGTCATCCGGCACGGCGTCGCGCGGAACGTGCCGATCCGGCTCGACGAGCCCGCTGGATCCACTCGCACGAGTGAATCGATGCGAAGGAACGCATCATGTGTCAACCAGCCCCTAGCGTGACTCCACGTGACCACTGGTGCAACGAACAACTACCCGTCGGCCGCCTCCCCTTGGACCCGCAGGGGCTTCCTCCTCACCGCCGCGGCCCTGACCGTGGTGCCGTACGTGTTCGCGGGCTGTGACGCCGTCGCCGTGCTGTCCGCCACCCTCGACCGCATGGGAGTTGTGTCCTGATGGGAATCCCC
>NZ_JBEXSH010000346.1:0-8563 GCF_040613555.1 Streptomyces sp. NPDC006265 | reverse complement strand
TTTCGGCCGGTGCGGCGAGTGGGGGTACCCCCTGCTCGAGCGGAGTCGAGAGCGTGGGGGAGCGTGCCGGGCGTCGTGACGGGGCGAACGTTGCCCGCCGCGGCACTAGATGATGCTCGCCGCGATCCGTGTGACCCGCACGGAAGGTGGCGACGTAGCGTTCGAGTATGTCGACGCCCGGGGCCATCACTCGCCCCTGCTGCAGTGGCCCGGACTCACCGCCGCACGGCGTCACCGAAGAGGTGACGGGCACCGCAGGCGGCTGATCGGCACGCGGCCGGATGGCATCGAGGGGCACGGGCCGCCGTAGCCGTGCCCCTCGTCGGGTGCTGTGACCGCCGAAGCGGCTCAGGCGCCAGAGCGGGCGTCGGCCTGCAGGCGGCGGCGGAGTGTGGTGGCGAAGTCCTCGGCCATCTCCAGGCGGGCCCGCAGGGTCTCGCAGCGGGCGTCTGCCACCTTCCGGTAGGAGTCGAGCCGCTCCCGCAACCGCTCGCGCTCCTCGCCGGCGGGCGGGTCGTCGGTGACGGCGAGGCGGTCGGTGATGTCCAGCAGGTCGCGCATCTCCTCCAGGGAGAAGTCCAGTGGCTTCATCCGGCGGATCACCATCAGGCGCTCGACGTCGGACTCCGTATACAGCCGGAAGCCACCCTTGCTGCGGGCCGAGGGGATCACCAGGCCCACTTCCTCGTAGTGCCGGATGGTGCGCAGAGACAAACCGGTCCGCTCGGCCACCTCGCCGATCTGCATCTGCCGCTGATCCGTCATCGCCCCATGATCCCCTTCGTTGTTTTCTTCGATTTTCGAATCCGTAAAGCAACCCACCCTACGTGAGATGAATCACGGGATCTCGGCGGGTATTTACCTGTGTTTCACAAGCCGCAAGTCGCACTCTGCCCTCACGTCAGGGTAGAGTCTCTACGTGTTCACCGCCGCCGTCGAGAGTGACGGCAGGAGTGAACGCCATAGCGTGGGCCCCGACCTGGCCCCGATGGCATCCGAAGACTTCCGGGCCATGATGCCCGACCGGCAGCCGGACGGCTGCCTTGCAGATCGGCTGGGCCCCGTTGAAGTGGCCGGGCCGCCGAGGATTCCGCCTCACTCGTGCGTGGAGTCGTGTACGACGTGGACGCGTCCGCCATCTGGTGGCGCATCCGCCTGAACAGAAACGGTTGCATGTCCTCACTGCTGCCCGCAGCCCCGAAGTTCCGCCTGTCCAAGCCCGACTGGCTCGACTCCCCGAAGGTCCTGCGCACCGAGGTGCTGGCCGGCCTGGTCGTCGCCCTGGCCCTGATCCCCGAGGCGATCTCCTTCTCCATCATCGCCGGTGTCGACCCGGCGGTCGGCCTGTTCGCCTCCTTCACCATGGCCGTCGTCATCTCGGTCGTCGGCGGACGAAAGGCCATGATCTCCGCCGCGACCGGCGCGATCGCCCTGGTCATCGCCCCGCTCAACCAAGAGCACGGTCTCGGCTACCTGATCGCGGCCGTCATCCTCGCCGGCGTCTTCCAGGTGATCCTCGGAGCGCTCGGTGTGGCCAAGCTCATGCGGTTCGTGCCGCGCAGCGTCATGGTCGGTTTCGTCAACGCCCTCGCCATCCTGATCTTCATGGCGCAGGTGCCGGAGCTGCACGACGTGCCGTGGATGGTCTACCCGCTCGTCATCGGCGGTCTCGCCCTGATGGTGTTCTTCCCGAAGGTCACCAAGGTGATCCCGGCCCCGCTGGTCTCCATCATCGTCCTGACCGTGATCACCGTGGCGGCTGCGATCGCGGTGCCGACCGTCGGCGACAAGGGCGCGCTGCCCTCCTCGCTGCCCGTGCCGGGGCTGCCTGACGTGCCCTTCACGATGGACACGCTGACCACCATCGCCCCGTACGCCTTCGCGATGGCGCTGGTCGGTCTGATGGAGTCGCTGATGACGGCCAAGCTCGTCGACGACATCACCGACACCCACTCGGGCAAGACCCGCGAGTCGATCGGCCAGGGCGTCGCCAACATCGTCACGGGCTTCTTCGGCGGCATGGGCGGCTGCGCGATGATCGGCCAGACGATGATCAATGTGAAGGTGTCCGGCGCGCGCACCCGCCTGTCGACCTTCCTGGCGGGCTCCTTCCTGATGGTGCTGTGCATCGTCTTCGGCCCGGTCGTCTCCGACATTCCCATGGCCGCCCTGGTCGCCGTCATGATCATGGTGTCGTTCGCGACCCTCGACTGGCACTCCATCGCTCCGAAGACCGTCAAGCGGATGCCGCTCGGCGAGATGACCGTCATGGTCGTCACCGTCGCGTGCGTGGTCGCCACCCACAACCTGGCCATCGGCGTCGTGGTCGGCTGCATCACCGCGATGGTCGTCTTCGCCAAGCGCGTCGCGCATCTGGTCAACGTCTCCGGCGTCGTCGACCCCGACGGCAACCAGGTCGTGTACGCGGTCACCGGCGAGCTGTTCTTCGCCTCCTCCAACGACCTCGTCTACCAGTTCAACTACAAGGACGACCCGGACGATGTGGTCATAGACCTCTCCGACGCCCACATCTGGGACGCCTCCTCCGTCGCCGCCCTGGATGCCGTCGAGACCAAGTACGCCCAGCGGGGCAAGAAGGTCACCATCATCGGCCTGAACAAGCCCAGCGCCGACATGCACGAGCGCCTCGCCGGCCAGCTCACCGGCAGTCACTGACCGGAGCGGCCGCCCGCCCTTCCCCGACACGGATGTGGCGGGGGAGGGCGGTCTTTCGCGCCGCCTCGACGCCGCTCCTTGGGGACGAGGAATCGGCTGGGAAAAGGAACCCCGAGCCGCACCGCCAAGCCCTTCAGCACCCGCGGCAACACCGCAGCCGCGCCCGCCGGCCCCGCATCCGGCGGGCGTTTCCACGGCTGGCGCATCGTCGCCTACAAGCGCCCTCGCGATGGCGATGACCGGGCCCGGCCAGACCACCGGTGTCTCGGTCTTCATCGATGGTGAGCAGGGTCGTGGCGATGCGCTGCGGCACGGACTTGAACACGCTGTCGGACAGGCGCTGTTCGAGGTCGGTCAGGCGCCGACCGAGGATCTCGGTGGTGCGCGTGGAGATCCGGGCGCCCGACAGCAGGAAACGGTGCACGTCGGTGCGGCTCATGACGCAGACGGTGACGTCGTCGAGGGCTTCGGCGAAGTTGTCGTACATGCGCTGCCCGAGTAGCACCATCTCGCCGAAGATGGTGCCGGGGCTGATGATTGCGCAGGTCAGGGCGCGGCCGTCGGCGGAGACCCGGAAGGTCCGGGCCCTGCCCTTTTTGAGGGTGAACAGTACTTCGGAGGGCTGGGAGGGCGAGTAGAGCAGTTCGCCGGCGTTGTAGGTCTTCATTGGGGCCGCGGCGGCGATGGCGTCCACCTCGGCTGCGCTGAGGTCGCGGAAGATGTCGACCTCCCGCACGCCGGGACGGCATGAAGCTGCGTTACTCCGTCGGCGACCCTCGGGTAGCGGACCTGCTCGTCCTCGCCCGCGCGCCGGCCGCGGACAACGCCGCCGCCCTGGACTGCTGCCCCGCATCCCCGGGAAGGGCAGTAGCGATGACGCGCCACACTGTCGGCGCCGGCACTGTCGAGTGTCCGCAGAGGCACGGCCGAGCAGGCGCCGCACCCGCCCGCTATGGGTCCGGTACGTAGTTCACGTCCGGTCGGCGAACAGGCGTCGGCGAGTTCCCGCAGGTCCTGCGCGCTGTACGTCGGCTGGGACATCGACTGCGGATAGACGGTCGCGCCACGCCGCAGCCACGTGCCGCGCAGACCCGCCCGCAGTGCGCCGCCGATGTCCCAGGGGTGCACCGCGACCAGCAGGGCCTGCTCCGGCCGCACCTCTACTTGATCAACGGCGTACCGGTACGCGGCCCTTGCGGGCTTCCAGCACCGTGGCCCGCGCACGTCCAGCAGTTCCTCGAACAAGTCCACCGGCCCCGCCTTGGCGAGCAGCCGCTCGGTCAGGGTGTTACTGCCATTGGTCATGGTCACCAGCCGGAACCCGGCATCGCTCAACTTCCGTACGCCGTCCGGGACATCGGGGTACACCTCCAGCTCGGCGAAGCCGTCCAGGACATGCCGGGCCGCAGCCTCGACGTCCCCGGCCCACCCCTTGACGCCCGGCAGCAGGGACCGCAGCCCGTCCAGGGCGACGGACGCGAAGTCCGCGTACGCCCCGGCGGCCGTCAGCGCGAACCCGTCCCGCAATATCGCGGCGGACCAGGTGGGCCTCAGACCCGCCGGCGCTTCGACCTTCTCGAAGCGGACCCGCAGCGGGGTGAGATCGCTGAGCGTCTCATTTACGTCGAAGACTCGGACCGCAGATCCTGGGCGCCGTCGTCGGACATGGTCTCCTCCCGTCACGCTGCGCTGCTCGCCTTGTGCGGTCGGCACCACTCAATCGCGGTCAGTCAGGGTGTGTCATCCCGCGAGCGTGGGGCGCCACGCAGGCGCCGTCGTGCGCTGAGGCTGGGCAGGACCTTGGCCCGAGTGCCGCCTCCGGTGGCGCCATGGTTCCACTGCTCCGGGTGTTGAGGTGCCGTCGAAGGGACGGGGGATCCGTCGGTCGGCTGTGATCCGCCAGTTGGGCGAGTCGGTTGAGGTCGGCGGTGATGTGGCTGATCCAGGGCCAGTGCCGGGCCAGGCTGGACGACCAGCTCGAGGCCATCGGTGAGGTAGACGGCGAGGTCGGCGCCCAGGTCGCCGCTGGCGACCCCTGATCGGGCAGCTTGCCTTTGTGCCCTGTTGTGCTCGGCCGGGATTTCCTCGCTTCCGGTCGGCGCCGGCGTGGATGGATCAGAGCACGCGTCGGGTGCTTGGAGGAGGCCGAGCATGTGATCGGCCTGCTGGTGCGGCTGATCGAGTCTGCCGGTGCACTGATCATCTTCCTCGGTGCCATCTGGGCACTCGTCCAGTTCCTGCGGTCAGGCGGCGCAGCCGGGGCGAATGAATCAGGCCCGCTTCATTCCTGCGTGAGGAACTGTTCCATCAGCCGGGCTGCCGTGATCGCTCCCACCGTCCGCGTTGCCTGGCCGTCGCTCTCGACCACCGCCACCAGCGGCGGGTGCGTACGGACCATCAACGCGGCCACCTGCGCGACACCCGTATCGGGCCCCACAACGGTCGGCAGGGTGCGGTGTCGGGGCAGCCACTGCGCGACGGTGAGTCCCTCCAGCTTCTCCCCAAGCCGCTCCAAGTCGGTGTCGTGCAGGGCGAGGGTCGGCGCGGAATCCTCCAGAGCGTAGTCCGGGACGACGACGCGCAGCAGCTGCGATCCCGGAACGATCGCGTAGGGCCGCTGATCCGCATCGAGGACCAGCAGAGCCGGGAGTCGCCGTTCCACGAACAAGCGGGCCGCCGTCACCGCATCGTCGTCAGCCGAGACCGCCGGATACGGCTCGGCCAGGTCATGTGCGCGCATGCGCGGTCTCCTCTCCTCGGCCGACCGAAGGGAGCAGGGCTGCGAATACGGCGGTACGGACAACAATTGCCGCATCGCCAGTAACTCACCCGGTCGGCGCCAACGCAGAGATCTTCGGCCAGTCATCGGATGCGTTCCCGATGAGGGACTGCCCTCAGTGGGCGTGCCTGATCACAGGGGTATGGTCGGCCAGTCGAGCAACCGGGCGCCGATGACCGCGGTCTGCAGGGTATAGGGGTGGCTCGGGTCGATGGGGCCGGTGCCGGCCAGGGCGTCGCCGCCACTCAGTGGCGTCACAGCGGTCCCTGGCGAGAGCCCGAGGGTAGGCTCAGTCGCCGGACGTCTGCCCCCAGCGAGGCACCTTGGGCGACATCGCGGCCGCAGCCTCCGCCTTGGCGTCGCTCACCGCGGCGGCGGCCTGCTTCGCGGCCTCGTCAGCAGCCGCCCCGGCGTCAAGTGAAACCGCCGAGCCTGCATCGAGCTCTGGAACCCGGCTTTCGTGGGACGTGTCGTCGGCTGCTTTCTCAGGTTGCTCGGGTGCGGGGGGACCCGCCGTCGACTGGTCACCGAAGGCACTGGTGACGGTCCGAACTGCCTCGGTCAGCTCTCCCGGGATCACCCAGAACGTGTTGCTGTCGCTGCTCGCCAAGTGCGGAAGCGTCTCCAGGTACTTGTAGGCAAGGACCTTCGGATCGGCATTGTTGCGATGGACGGCCTGGAAGACACGCTCCACCGCCTTCGCCTCGCCGTCCGCCCGAAGGATCATGGCCTGTTGCGTGCCCTGTGCCTCCAGGATGTCCTTCTGCTTCGTGCCCTCCGCGGTGAGGATCTTGGCTTGCCGCTCACCCTCGGCGTGCAGGATGGCCGCACGCTTGTCACGCTCGGCCCGCATCTGCTTCTCCATCGCCTCCTTGATGGTGTGCGGTGGATCGATGGCCTTGATCTCGACCCGGTTGACCCGGATGCCCCACTTGCCGGTGGCATCGTCGAGGACGGCGCGCAGCCGGGAGTTGATCTCCTCGCGCGAGGTGAGCGTCTCCTCCAGGTCCATGCTGCCGATGACGTTGCGCAGCGTGGTCACGGTGAGCTGGTCGATCGCCTGGAGGTAGTCGGCGACCTCGTAGGCCGCAGCCCGCGGGTCGGTGATCTGGTAGTAGAGCACGGTGTCGATGTTCACCACGAGGTTGTCCTCGGTGATCACCGGCCGGGGGTCGGACGAGTAGACCTGCTCGCGCACGTCGAGCTTGGTGTTGACGCGGTCCGCCACCGGCAGCACCAGGTTCAGACCGGGTTGCAGCGTCCGGCGATATCGGCCGAACCGCTCGATGTTGTAGCGGCGCGCCTGCGGGACGATCCGCACAGTGGAGGCCACGAGGAAGACGACGATGATGGCCGCCACAAGAATGGGGATGACGACGGGATCCACAGTGCCTCCGTTGCTGTGTTCAACCGTTCAGGGAAGGAGTTCGCGGGGGTAGACGATGGCCGTGGCGCCTTCGATCTCCATGACATCCACCAGCGCTCCCACCGGGATCACCAAACTTTCGTCGAGGGCGCGGGCGGACCACTCCTCGCCGGACAGTTTGATCAGGCCACGGGTCGCGGTGACCTCCTGCGTGACCTCAGCCCGCTTGCCGACCAACGCATCACTGCCCTCGCGGGTGACGGGCTGCTGTGCCATATGCCGCAGCGCGACCGGGCGGACGAGGAAGAGACCCGCTGCCGCCGCCACCCCGAAGGCAGCGAGCTGGCCGAGAACGCCGACGCCCACACCAGCGACCACGGCGGCCACCAGCGCAGCACCCGCCAGCAACCCGAAGACCAGTGTCAGGGTGAAGAACTCAGCGGCACCGAGCACCCCGGCGGCGAGCAGCCATACGAACCACGGCATCAGATCGCCCTCCTTACAGAGGCCTTCTCCACAAAGCTACCTTCGGTAACGCCGGGCAGAACCGACACGGGAGCCGCGGTCTTGATCGTTGAAGCGTTCGCCCCGACCGGCGGGGTTACATGCGGGCCAGGCTGCGTCATGGCTCCTCCTCCCGCGGGACCGACGGATAGGGTCCATGCCACTCCACCGTCACACGCGGCCTTGCGGCATCGCCATCGGGGCCAACACCCATTTCCGCCGGTACCCGACACCCACTGCCGGCTGGCACCTGGGCGCTGACGATGAGCCCCTCCGGCTCACGCGCCGCTGCAGGTGCATATCGGCAGCAAAGGCGCGTTGATCGTGGTAGCTGTTCGAGTGTCCGTTCAGTGCTGTGCGTGCAAGGAGTTACTCGGTCCGCGCCGACGTGGCGGGCTCGGACTCGGGGGCGCCGTGTTCGCCGAGCCAGCGGGCCAGTTTGCCGCGCCGGCCGACGGCCCGCAGCCGACGCTCCGTGGCTTCCCGGGTGTGGGGGGTGGTGATGAGTAGGAGCTCGTCGCCTGCACGCAGGACGGTGTCGCGGTCGGGGACGAGGGTGGTGCCGTCGCGGACGATCAGGGTGACGATGGTCGGGTGCGGCAGCCGCAGTTCGAAGACGGCCACGCCGTGCAGCCGTGAGCCCGGCGGGATGGTGACGGTGAGCAGGTCGGCGTCCAGTACGTCGAGAGGGGCGGTCTCGACCTGGACATCGCGAAGCGCCCCGGGGCGGGTCAAGCGCAGGCGTCCGGCGACGGCGGGCAGGGTGGGGCCCTGGATGAGGGTGAACAGCACCACGAGGACGAACACGATGTTGAGTACGTCGCGGGCGCCGGCGACCCCGGCGACGATGGGGAAGGCGGCGAGCACGATGGGGACCGCGCCGCGCAAGCCGGCCCAGGAGATGAACGCCTGCTCACGCCAGGGGATACGGAACGGCAGCAGGCAGGCCAGAACGGAGACGGGGCGGGCGGCCAGCAGCAGGACCAGGCCGACGATGATGGCCGGCAAGATCGCGGAGGGCAGTTCGCTGGGATTGACGAGCAGTCCGAGCATGACGAACAGGCCGATCTGCGCCAGCCAGCCGGCGCCCTCGGCGAATGAACGGGTGGCGGCGCGGTGAGGCAGTTTGGCGTTGCCCAGCACCAGTCCCGACAGGTAGGCGGCGATGATGCCGCTGGCGTTCACCGCCCCGGCGGCGGCGAAGGCGACGATGCCGAAACCGACCGTGGCCAGCGGGT
>NZ_JBEXSH010000345.1:0-8565 GCF_040613555.1 Streptomyces sp. NPDC006265 | reverse complement strand
ACTGCCGGCGGTCCGGGAGACCGACCGCACGGTGGTCGGCGTCCACGGCGCACCCAAGCCGCCGCCGACCCGGGTGACGCTGACACTGCCGGCGATTCGCGCCGCCCGTGAGGTGTGGCTTCTCGCAGCCGGTGAGGACAAGGCCCAGGCGGCTGCGATCGGCCTCTCGGGTGCGGGTGAGATCCAGGCTCCGGCGGCGGGGGCGTACGGCAGGAGCCGGACCCTGTGGCTGCTGGACGGGGCGGCGGCTTCGCAACTGCCCCGGTCGCTGTATCCACCAGCGTCTCCGTGAACGTCTTCGGGCCCCCACTTCGTAGCGAAGTGGGGGCCCGAAACGTATGCGCTACTTCACCGACCCCGCCATCACGCCCTGCACGAAGTGCCTCTGGAACGCGAAGAACACGACCACCGGAACCACCAGGGACACGAACGCCCCCGGTGCCAGGACGTCGATGTTGCTGCCGAACTGGCGTATCTGGGACTGGAGTTGCACCGTCAGCGGCTGCGAGGCGCTGTCCGCGAACAGCAGCGCCACCAGCATGTCGTTCCAGACCCACAGGAACTGGAAGATGGCCAGGGAGGCGATCGCGGGCCGCCCCACGGGCAGGACGAGCCGCGTGAAGATGCGCCACTCGCTGCCGCCGTCCATGCGCGCGGCCTCCAGCATCTCCTTCGGCATCTCGGCGAAGTAGTTGCGGAGCAGGAACACCGCGAACGGCAGACCGTAGGCCACGTGGAAGAGGACGACACCGGGGATCGTGCCGAACAGACCCAGCTGCCCGAAGAGTTTGGCGACCGGCAGCAGACCGATCTGCACGGGCACCACCAGGAGCGCGACCACGATCAGGAAGACCGACTCCCGCCCGGGGAAGTCCAGCCATGCGAAGGCGTACCCCGCAAGTGCGGCGATCACCACGACCAGCACCGTCGTCGGCACCGATATCAGCACCGTGTTCCAGAACGCCTGCGTGATGCCGGCGTTCCCCAGCAGCGACGAGTAGTTGTCGAAGGACAGCTGCCCGGGGCTGGAGAACACCGTCCACCAGCCGCCCTTCGCCGTGTCCTCGGCGGACCGCAGCGAGGACAGGAACAGCCCGGCCAGGGGTGTCATCCAGACCAGCCCGACCACCACGAGGAAGGCCTGAACGACCCCGTTGCCCAAGCCGCGCCGAATCGCGTTCATCGCTGACTCCTTCGGAAACGGCGGACGTTGAACACCATGGCCGGGACGACGAGCAGCAGCAGGAGTACGCCGAGCGCGCTGCCGAGTCCCTGGTTGTTGCCGCCGCCGAACGACACCAGCCACATCTGCGTCGCGAGGACGGTCGCGTCCTCCTGCACGGGACCGGGCGCGATGATGTAGACGAGGTCGAAGACCTTCATCACGTTGATGACGAGGGTGATGAAGACGACCGACAGCACCGGTGCCAGCAGCGGCACGGTGATCCGCCGGAAGATCTGCCACTCGTTCGCGCCGTCCATCCGCGCCGCCTCCAGGGCGTCCCGCGGCAGCGTCGACAGACCCGCCCCGATCAGCACCATGGCGAAGCCGGTCCAGATCCACAGGTACGCGCCGATGATCGCCGGGGTGACCAGCGCCGGCCCTAGCCAGGAGACGCCCTCGTAGGGCTGGGCGAAGTTCGACGACGGCAGTCGCACCTCGTAGGAGCCCGATTCGAGGCCCTGGAAGCGGAAGGAACCGTCGGCGGCCGTGGTGGTCGTGGCGATCGTCTCGCCCTCGCGGACCGCCTCGACCTTCATCTCCGGCAGTCCGCTCTCCCGCCGGTCGACCTTGCCCTGCTCCCCTCCCCCGCCGGGCGTGAAGTCCAGGTAGACGACACCGCGCAGTTCGTCGGGGCCGGCCTTTTGCCCCGCCGCCGCGTACGCCGGCTCGGCCCCGCCGGGCAGGTCGCCGGGCTGCACGCCGACCAGGCCCAGTGCCACCGCGTCCCCGGGCGCCACGCCCGTACTCGTGCGGTAGGAACCGTCCTTGTCCTTCGTCAGGCCCTGGGCGTCACGCGCCCGGGCCGTCGGATAGGACGACTCCCCCTTGAAGGCGTCGTGGACGGAGACCACGGCGGCGTTGAGCACGCCCTTGTCGGGGTCCTCGTCGTAGGCGAGCCGGAAGATGATGCCGGCGGCGAGGAAGGAGACCGCCATCGGCATGAAGAGGAGCAGTTTGAAGGCCGTGGCCCAGCGGACCTTCTCCACCAGTACGGCGAGGATCAGTCCGAGGCCGGTGAGCAGGGCCGGGGCGATGACGACCCAGATGGCCGTGTTGCGGACGGCCTTGAGGGTCGTCGGGTCGCGGAACATCTCGGCGTAGTTGTCGCCGCCGACGAAGCTCGTACCGGAGGCGTCGAAGAAGCTGCGGCCGATGCTGAACAGCACGGGGTAGACGACGAGCGCGCCGAGCAGCAGGAGGGCGGGCAGCACGAACAGCAGGGCGATGATCTTCCCGCGCCGGCGCAGTCGCCGGGTACGGTCGGCGACCGGGCCGGGTGGTGGGGAACTCGTCTCTTGCACGAGGGTCGCTGTCATGGCGTATCAGTCCTGGTACGCCTTGGCCGCCGCGGCCTCCAGCTTCGCCGCGGTGCCCTTCGGGTCCGACGGGTCGCGCAGGAAGTCCTGGAGCAGCTTCCACTCGCCGGCGCCCTTGGTGCCACCGAACGCGGCCGGGGCCTGGTCGGACATGTCGAAGCGGACCGAGCCCCCGGCCTGGACGAGGGACTTGGCAGTGGCGCGGGTGACGTCGTCGCCGTAGGAGGCGAGGTCGAGCTTCTTGTTCGGGGAGAGGAAGCCGCCGGCCTTGGCCCACACCGCGGAGGCCTCGGGGGTGGCGAGGTACTCCAGGAGGGCCTGGGCGGCCTTCTGGTTCTTGCCGTCCTTGAGGACGACGGCCGCGTCGCCGCCGCTGACGACCGGCGCCTCACCGCCGCCGACCGCGGGGAACGGGAAGAAGTTGGCGTCCTGGCCGACCTTCTTGCCGAACTGGTCCTTGGCGACACCGGCGACGAAGTCACCCTCGTAGACCATGCCCGCCTCGGGCTCCGGGCCGAACACCTTCTCCACCGAGCCGGGGAAGTCGGTGTTCAGGGCGCCCTTCTGGCCGCCCGCGATGAGCTGCTTGTCCTTGAAGAGCTTGCCGAGCGTGGTGAGGGCGTCGACGACGGAGGAGTCGGTCCACTTCAGCTTGTGCGCGGCGAGGGCGTCGTACTTCTCGGGCCCGGCCTGGGAGAGGTAGACGTTCTCGAACCAGTCGGTGAGGGTCCAGCCGTCCTGTCCGGCGACGGAGAACGCGGCGAGCCCGGAGTCGGACACGGTCTGCCCGGCCTTGAGCATGTCGTCGTAGCTCTTCGGGGGCTTCACGCCGGCCTGCTCGAGGGCGTCGGGGCTGTACCAGACGGTCGACTTGTGGGCGGCCTTGAAGTACAGGCCGTAGAGGGTGCCGTCGACGCTGCCGTACTTCTTCCACACGGGGGCGTACCCGGCGTCCACGGCCTGCTCGGTCTTCTTCGACAGCGGCTTGAGCCAGCCCTTCTGCGCGAACTGCTTGAGCACGCCGACCTGCGGGACCATCACGACGTCGGGGGCGTTGCCGCCCTCGATCTTGCTGCCGACGACGGTGGAGACGTTGTCGCCGGTGGACGTGAACTGCGTCTTGGCGCCGGTCTTCTCGGTGAAGGCGTCGAGCACCTTCTGGAAGTTCTTCTGCTCGGTGCCGGACCAGACGCCGGCCACGGTGATGGTCTGGCCGTCGAGCGCCTTGTCGCCGCCGCCGGCCGCGACGGGGCCGCCGCCGCAGGCGGTCGCGCCGAGCGCCAGGACGAGGGTGGTGCAGCCGGTGAGCAGGGTGGTACGTCGTCGCATCATCGTTGATGTCCCTTCGGGGAGTTGACTTGCGGGGAGTTCAGGTGCGGATCCACCAGGCGGCCGTCGAGCCGGAGAGCACTCCGGGCGGGCAGGGGCCGCTGGCGAGCAGAGGGGTGCCGGGGACCGGCGCGGGGGTGGGGGCCGTGCCGAAGTTGACGGCGCACACCAGGTCGCCGCGTTCGAAGGCCAGGACGCCGGGCGCGGCGTCCAGCCAGCGCAGGGTTCCCTCGCCCAGCTGGGGCAAGGTGCCTCGCAGTTGGAGGCCGTCGCGGTACAGGTGCCAGAAGGAGCGGGTGTCGGCGAGGGCGCGGTCGGTGGCGTACTCGGCGAAGTACTCCGGCTGCGGCAGCCAGGGCTTGGCGCTCTCGACGCCCGGGGTGAAGCCGAACGGCGAGGCCTGGCCCGACCAGGGCAGCGGGACCCGGCAGCCGTCGCGGATACGGGCCCGGCTGCCGGTGCGGCGGAAGATCGGGTCGGTGAGCACGTCGTCGGGGAGGTCCACGACCTCCGGCAGCCCCAGCTCCTCGCCCTGGTAGATGTACGCGGCACCGGGCAGGGCCAGCATGAGCAGCGCGGCGGCGCGGGCGCGGGCGGCGCCGAGGCCGCTGCCCTCGGTGGCGGGTTCGCCGTAGCGGGTGACGGTGCGGACCTGGTCGTGGTTGTTGAGGACCCAGGTGACGGTCGAGCCGGTCCCGGCGATGTCCTGCATGGCCTCCGAGATGACCTTCCGGAAGGCGTCGGCGTCCCAGGAGGCGCTCAGCAGGTCGAAGAAGAAGGCCTGGTGGAGTTCGTCGGAGCGGACGTACTGCGCGTGCTCGCGGGCGGTCGGCACGGACACCTCGCCGACGAGGAGGCGTTCGCAGCCGTCGCGCTCGGTGTACTCCTCGCATATGGAGCGCCAGCGGCGCCACACGTCGTGCACCTCGGGCTGGTTCCAGGCGAGCGGGTTGACCGAGTCGCGGGTGCGGGCGTCGACCTCCGGGTCGTCGGAGTCGGGCAGCTCGGGGTGCTTGTAGAGGCCCGCGGCGACGTCGATGCGGAAGCCGTCGATACCCCGGTCGAGCCAGAACCGCAGGACCCGGTCGAACTCGGCGCCGATCTCGGGGTTGCGCCAGTTCCAGTCCGGCTGTTCGGGCGCGAACATGTGCAGGTACCACTGGCCGGGCGTCCCGTCCGGCTCGGTCACCCGGCTCCAGGCGGGGCCGCCGAACATGGAGTGCCAGTTGTTGGGCGGCTCGGCGCCGTCCGGGCCGCGGCCGTCGGCGAAGTGGAAGCGGGCCCGGGCCGGGCTGCCGGGAGCCGCTGCGAGCGCCTCGCGGAACCAGGGGTGCTCGCTGGAGCAGTGGTTCGGGACGATGTCGAGCAGCACCTTGACGCCGAGCCGCCGGGCGGCCCCCACGAGCTGGTCGAACTCGTCGAGGTCGCCGAAGAGCGGGTCGACGCCGCAGTAGTCGGCCACGTCGTAGCCGTGGTCGTGCTGCGGCGAGGGATAGAAGGGGCTCAGCCAGATCCCGTCGACGCCGAGCTTCTTGAGGTACGGCAGTCCGGCCCGGACGCCGGCGAGGTCGCCGATGCCGTCGCCGGTGCTGTCGAGGAAGCTGCGGACGTACACCTGATAGATCACTGCGTCACGCCACCAGTGGTGCCTGTTCAACCCATCGACCTGTCTCTGAGGAGGGCAGCGGTTATGCATGCATGTTAAGTAGGAGTGTCGAGAGGGTGTCAATGAAAAGGCAGAAGCTACCGAGCGGTTGAGGTGAGCGAACCCGGACATACCGGTGCAATATTCAGCGATTCGAGATGTCCGCGTTACCTAACAAGTAAGTAGGAGGTCGTCGAGCGGGCGGCTCAGGAGCGGCTAGCGGCGCGAGATGGCGGCGAGCTCGCGCGCCAGGCGGCGCATCGCGGCGGCGGGCGTCTGGTTCCCGGCCATCGCGTCGTGCACGACCGCCTGCACGACCAGGCTGACCTGGTCGTAGCGCGGGCTCTTGGGACGCGGCTCGGCCGCGAGGACGCTCGTCCGCAGCGTCGGCAGGTACGGGAACCTGCGGATGAGCGCGGGGTCCTGGTAGAGATCGGCCCGCACGGGCGGCAGCGCGCCGCGGGTGAGGACCTGGCGCTGGACGCGCTCACTGGTGAGGTACGCGATCAGACGGGCTGCCGAGCCGGGGTGCCGCGCGTGCGCGCTGACGGCCAGGTTGGAGCCGCCCAGGACACTGGTCCCCGGCCCGTCGGGCCCGGGCAGGGGGACCGCGCCGACCTTCCCGGCGATCTTCGAACCGGGGGCGGAGGCGCCGACGTAGGCGTACGGCCAGTTCCGCAGGAAGAGGAGCCGGCCGTCCTGGAAGGCCTGCTTGGACTCCTCCTCCTTGTAGGTCAGCGCTTCCCTGGGGATCCAGCCCTCGCGCACTCCGCGCGCCAGGAACCCGATGCCCTCGCGGGCCGCCGCCGAGTCGACGGTGACGCGTTCGCCCTCGTCGCCGAGGATCGAGCCGCCCGCCGAGTAGACGGCCTCGGCCGCGTTCACGGTGAGGCCCTCGTAGGGCAGGAACTGTCCGGCGTAGCCGTCGAGGCCGTGCCTCGGGGCGATGGTCTTGGCGTACCGTTCCAGCTCCGCCCAGGTGCGCGGCGGCGCGACACCCTCCTCGGCCAGGACGTCCTTGCGGTACAGGAGCAGGCCGGCGTTGGTGACGTACGGGACGGCGTAGAGCTGCCCGTCGTAGGTCGCCGTGTCCACGACCGGCTGGAGGAAGGTCTTGAGGGGGAAGCGGTCCCGGGGCAGCGGTCTGATCCAGCCCGCCGCGGCGAACTCCGAGGTCCAGTTGACGTCGATGTTGAGCACGTCGAACCGGCTGCGGTCGCCGTCACGCAGGTCGGTGACCATCTGGGCCTGGGTCTCGTCGGCCGAGTCCGGCAGCTCGACCAGGGTGACCTTCTCGCCGGGGTGGGTACGATTCCAGCCTTCGAGCAGGGGGCCGAGGTAACCGGTGAGGTCTCCGGCGGTCGCCAGGGTGAGGGGGCCGCGACCGCTCTCCGGAGGCTCGCCCGCCCGGGCCCCGGCGGCGACGTAGCCGGTCAGGAGCACGACGAGAACGAGGAGGCCCCTACCCGCGGCATGGATCCACCGCATAGGTTCCTCCCTGTACACCGGCGCTGGGCACCCTTGCCCGGAACAGAGGCCATGTATACCTGTTAGGTATGGGCGATACTAGGGCCTGGAGCACATTGGACCAGACAGGAGGACTGCACGCGTGCGCCTGCCCCTCCTGGCACTCCTCGCCCGCGGACCCGCCCACGGCTACGAGCTTAAGCAGGACCTTGAGCAACTGCTGGGCTCCGCGTACCCTCAGCCGAACGTCGGCCAGATCTATGTGACCCTCGGCCGCCTCGAGAAGTCGGGACTGATCGAGGGCGAGGACGTGGCGCAGTCCAGCCGGCCCAACAAAAAGGTCTACCACCTCACCGACGCCGGGCGGGAGGCGCTGCGCGCCTGGTTCGAGGAGCCCGAGGACGAGCCGCGGGTGCGGGACGAGTTCTTCATGAAGCTGGCGCTCGCTCCGCAGACCGGCCTCGCCGAGCAGATCACCCTGATCAACCAGCAGCGGCGCCAGTACCTGAACACCATGCGGCAGATGTCGAAGCTGGCCGCCGCCGAAGACCGCGACAACCGCATCGCCCATCTGCTGATCGAGGGCGCGATGCTGCACCTGCAGGCCGACCTCGACTGGCTGGAACGGTGCCAGGAAGAGCTGGAGGAGCTGGAGTGAGCGACGACCGTCCCGCTCCTGTGCTGCGCGCCGAGGGGCTGGTGAAGACCCACCACGGCGAGGGCGCCCCCGCGCACGCTGTGCGCGGGGTCGACCTGTGCGTACGGCAGGGCGAGTTCCTGGCGATCACCGGCCCGTCCGGCGCCGGCAAGTCGACGCTGCTGCATCTGCTCGGCGGGCTCCAGCGGCCGGACGCGGGCCACCTGTGGCTCGACGGCGAGTCGACCGACACCTACGGCGAGGCCCGCTGGGCGGTGAAGCGCAGAAAGCGGATCGGGATCGTTTTCCAGTTCTTCAACCTCGTCTCGAACCTGTCCGTCGCCGACAACGTGGAGCTGCCCGCCCTGCTCGCCGGCACCCCGCCGAAGCAGGCGCGCACCGAGCGCGAGGCGCTGCTGGCCGAGCTGGGCCTGACGGGCAAGGAGCGCAGCATGCCGGGCGAGCTGTCCGGCGGCGAGCAGCAGCGGGTCGCGCTGGCCCGGGCCCTGGTCAACCACCCCCCGCTGCTGCTGGCCGACGAGCCGGCCGGCAGCCTCGACAGCAAGGGCACCCGCGAGGTGATGCGGCTGCTGTCCCGCTTCCACCAGCGCGGCCAGACGATCGTGCTGGTCACCCACGACGCCCGGCTGGCGAGCGCCGCGGACCGGGTGATCAGCTTCTTCGACGGCCGGATCGCCGACGACGCGGAACTCGACGGCGGCACCACCCCGCCGCGCCGCGCCGGCATATCCGGTGTGCTGGAACTCAAGGACTGACATGCGTGTCCACAACCGCTCCGAGCAGCGCGCGGCGCGCGGGCCGAGGGGGCTTCTGATGGATCTCCGTGCGACAAGAAGCGGCGTCCGGTGCGTGCGATCGGCGTGCGCCGGGGATCTGGCTGAGCGTGAGCTGCGTCCGTGCCACGAGCCCGATGAGCCGCACGAAG
>NZ_JBEXSH010000344.1:0-8572 GCF_040613555.1 Streptomyces sp. NPDC006265 | reverse complement strand
AGGCCTCTTCGCTGGTCTTGGCCCGGAAGACGGGGTAGAGCAGCTCGATGGCGTTGTCGACCTCGGCGAAGAAGTTGCCGTGGGTGAGGGCGCAGGCGCCGCGGCTCACAGATGCGTACGACACAGACGTCGTCGAGCACCAACGGACCCAGTCCGACACGGACCTGGAGACGGGCACCCACCTCCGGCCAGTGCGGGTCGGCGGCGGTGACCTGTTGCGTGCCGGAGACCCATTCCCCGTAGCGATGGCCGTCGGCCAGCAGGTCCCATACCTCGGACGGCGAGCTCAGGATCAACCGGCGATTCCGGGCCACACCGACCACGCTCCCTGTCTCCGTCGAAACCGGCGCCCGCGCTGCAGGGCGCGGAACACGGCACCGACAGCACCCTGGGCGAGACCGTGGACCGCATCATGCGCGACACCGGCCTGGCAGGTCTCCCCACGCTCGACCTCTAGTCACCCGTCCGTACGCACCGGGCAGGGCGTGAGCGGCGTGCCGCGGTCAGGATGAACGGTGCCGGGGCGCCCGAATCGGCAGCACGGTGCTGCCTGACGCGACGCGCGGCTGTCGCTGCCCGTACGCGCGAGGGAGAGGTATGACCGAGACCGACGAGGCCGGGACCTTCTCTGCCGGGGCCGATTGGCCCTCGGAGCACCGTGACCCGAGTACCGGCATGGTCGACCTCCGGCGCGTCGGGGCGAACCCGGACTTCTGGTACCCCGTCGCCCTGGCGAAGAACGTGCGCAGCAAGCGGGCGTTCGCGACGACCTTCGCCGGTGAGCGCATCGCGCTGTACCGCGGGGAGAGCGGCACCGTGTACGCGCTGGAGGACCGGTGTGCCCACCGCCAGGTCCCGCTGAGCATGGGCGTCGTGGAGGGCGAGGCCCTGCGGTGCTGCTATCACGCCTGGGCCTACCGGGGCGACGGCCGCATCTCGCAGATCCCGTACCTCTCCAAGAGGGACGGCCGGCCCCCGCGCGGCGTGCGCGGCTACCCCGTCCG
Organism: Streptomyces sp. NPDC006265; assembly: GCF_040613555.1. Lineage (NCBI taxonomy): Bacteria > Bacillati > Actinomycetota > Actinomycetes > Kitasatosporales > Streptomycetaceae > Streptomyces > Streptomyces sp. NPDC006265. Next base: position 7,568 of record NZ_JBEXSH010000344.1, on the reverse strand, counting down.
CGAGGCGTACGGCCTGGTGTTCGTGTTCCCGGGCGACCCGGACAAGGCGGCCGCCGCGCCGCTGCCCGACCTTCCCGCGTTCGGCTCGCCGCGGTACAGGACGATGACGTACTCCCGGACCGTGCGCTGCCACTACTCGTTCATGCACGAGAACCTCCTCGACATGAACCACCAGTTCCTCCACCGGGGCGTGGTCGGCAGGCTCCGCCCCGAACTGCTCGACTTCCGCACCGACGAGCGGTCGGTGGAGGCCCGGTACCTGTTCAGCCACGCCGGGGGCAAGCGGAATCGCGGGGCCAGTCTGCTGGCCGCCGAGGGCATCGGCGGCAGCGACTCCCGGGACGTCATGACGATCCGCACCGCGTACCCGTACCAGACCCTCGACCTGGTCCCGGAGAACGCCGAGCGGCCGGCCTTCCGCCTCTGGGCCGCCTATGTGCCCGAGGACGCCGAACAGCGCCGGTGCCACACCTTCGGCCTCCTCATGATCGAGAAGCCCCGGATTCCCGGCGCTCTGCAGCTGGCCTGGCCGCTCATCAGACGCTTCACCGAGCGGGTGTTCGCCGAGGACCGGATGGCCGTCGAGGCCGAGCAGTGCGCGTGGGACGAGCAGGGTGAGGACCGCAACCGCGAGGTGTTCTCCCTGATCCTGGACGTCCGCGAGGTCCTGCGGACCAACGGCGTCCCCATCCGCCCCCGGGGCGGCGCGTGCGGCGCCGCCTCGATGTGCGCCGGGCAGGACCGCGGGCCGTCGCCGATGCCGGGTGCCGACGGGGCCGCGCGCTAGGGGCGCGGACGCCTACCGGCCGGGGTCAGGCCAGGAACTCCGTCAGCAGCCGGTTGAGCCGGCCGGGTTGTTCGGTGGGCAGGGAGTGGTGCGAGGCGCCGGGCAGCGTGACGACGCTCGCCCCGGGCAGGAGCCGGCGTGCGGCGGCCGCACGCCGCGACGGCCTACTGCTTCGTCCGCGCCATGGTGGGTCAGCCGGCCGGGTGGTCGACGTGCAGCCGCACTTGCTCCTCCAGCCGCCGCAGGCTGCTGTCCCGCATCGTCGGTCACCGTGATGTCGCTGCGGCGCAGCTTCGGATGACGTCGTTTCTCGATCGCCCGGAACAGTACGCGGTGTCGTCTCACAGCCGCGGGATCCACCGACTCGTCGTTGTCGGGCGCCGCCATCACCTGGTTCCTTTCGCCGGTCGTCTTCAAGCACAACGCCTGCACGAATCTCGCGCGATCAAACGATCCCCTCCGCGCGGCGTCCGGTTGATCACGGAACGTGATGCGCGGGCGCTCAGGCCGGGGCGCGGGTCACCGTGACGTCCGGGAGGATCTCCGGGGCGGGTGTGTGCCGCCGCCCGGGCGGGGGAACTTGTCCGCCGGGTGCGTGCCTGGTGAGAGGAGCCCAAGTGACAGCGTCGGCGGCGGGCGGCCGCAACCAGGGCGGGCAGGGGGACGGGTACGAGCCGGACCCGAAGCGGTGGCGCGCCCTGTGGGTCACGCTGGTCGCCGGATTCATGAGCCTGCTGGACGTGTCGATCGTCGCCGTCGCCCTGCCCACTGTCCAGCGGCAACTGCACGCCTCCGCGGCCGAGGTGCAGTGGGTGGTGTCCGGCTACGCCCTCTCCTTCGGCCTCGCCCTGGTCACCGCCGGCCGCCTCGGCGACGCCCTGGACCGGCGCCGCATCTTCCTGATCGCCCTCAGCGGTTTCGTGCTCTTCAGCGCGGCCTGCGGAGCGGCCCCGAACATCACCCTGCTGGTCGTGGCCCGGCTTGCCCAGGGCCTGGCGGCCGGCTTCATGGCCCCGCAGAACTCCGCGCTCATCCAGCAGATGTTCCGCGGCGGCGAACGCGGCCGGGCCTTCGGGTTCTTCGGCGCCACCGTCGGCATCTCCTCCGCCGTCGGCCCCCTCACCGGCGGCCTGATCCTCGCCCTGGCCGACGGCGCCCAGGGCTGGCGCTGGATCTTCTACGTCAACGTCCCCATCGGCATCCTGGCGGTCCTCCTCGGACGCCGCCTGCTGCCCCGCACCCGGCGCTCCCGGCGGGAACCCATGGACCTGCCCGGTGTCCTGCTCCTCGGCCTCGGCGTCCTCGCCCTCATGTACCCGCTGGTCCAGGCGGAGACCGGCGGCCTCACCCGGCTGTGGTGGATGTTCCCCGCCGGTGCCGCGCTGCTCTTCGTCTTCACCCGCCGGCAGCGCCGCCTGGTCGACCGCGGTACCCAGCCGCTGCTCGATCCGCGCCTGTTCACCACGGTGCGCGGCTACGCCGTGGGCGCCGGCGTCGGCACGCTCTACTTCGTCGGCTTCAGCGGCGTCTGGCTGGTCTTCGCCCTCTTCTACCAGCACGGCCTGGGCTTCTCCCCGCTCGAGTCGGGCCTCGCCGTGACCCCCTTCGCCCTCGGCTCGGCCGTCGCGGCCGCCGTATCCGGGCGGCTCGTGGACCGGCTCGGCCGCCTGCTCACCGTGGGCGGCCTCACGGGCGTGATCCTCGGACTGGGCGGCACCGCGCTGCTGCTGCGCTTCGCGCCCCTCGACATCGCGCCCTGGATCGCCGCCCCGGTGCTGTTCCTCGGCGGCGTCGGCGGTGGGTGCGTGATCTCCCCCAACATCACCATGACGCTGCGGGACGTCCCCGTGCACATGGCGGGAGCGGCGGGGGGCGCTCTGCAGACCGGGCAGCGGCTCGGCGCCGCGGTGGGCACCGCCGCCCTGCCCGGCCTCTATTACCTCGTGCTCGGCAGCAGGAGCGACGACCACCGCGGCGCCCTCTTCCTCGCGATGACCGCCGGGCTCCTCGGCATGACCGCGTCCCTGGCCCTCGCGGCGTACGACTGGCGGCGCGACCGGCGGACTCGGGAGCCGCACGGCCCGTGCCCGGACGATGTCGCCCACAGCCCCGTGCACGCCCGGCAGACCTGAGCGCTCACGCCTTCACGAGGCCTGTGGCTCCGGCTGACGCGGGGCGGGTGCGTCGTCGTCCAGCTCGCCGCGCAGCGCGCCGAGGGCGAAAGCCGTCATGGACGCCAGGATCAGCAGCGCGAGCGGCCCCCAGATCGCCGCAATGGCCCAGAGCGGCCAGTCGTTGGCCGCCTGCGCCCAGAGCGTCAGGATCGCCGTCGCGCCCAGGCCGACGCCGTGCCACCGCACCATCTTCGCCGCCGTCACACGACGCTCGTCGCCCCGCGCGAAGAGCGGCCACACCCCGCCCACGAGGGCAGCCAGGCCGAACGAGACGCAGGCCAGCGCGCCGCCCAGTCGGTCCTCGGGCCAACCCACCGGGCCGTCCGACGTCTGCTGGCGCCGGCCCTCGGCGTCCCGTACCTCGACGACCTGCCCGTGCCAGATCACACCGACGACCTTCTCGTCCGGCTCCATCTCGGACATCACCGGCTCGGTCCGCAGGAACGTCACCTCCCACGGCTTGCCCGACGGCAGCACCAGCTTCGCCTCCGGGACCTCGCCCCGCTTCCCGCGGTTCATGGCGGCGCTCCGTACGGTGAACTCCTGCTCCCACACGCACCCCGACGCCTTGACGGGAACCGTGGCGCAGGCCGGCGCGCCGCGGTACTCCCTCTCCCGCTCCAGCGCCCCGCCGATCTCGCGGGCCGACGCCGAGCCGACGCCGAGCGTCACGACGGCGAGCAGTATCCACACCACGGACCGCATGGCTGCGTCCCCCGACGACCCCACCGCGCCTCATCCCCCTTCCGTCACCGCAGACCCCGGAGCATTGGAACACGCCTCAGGCGTACGTGTGGACCCGCCTGCCTTCGACGAAGGCCGTGAGGACCCGGGTGGCGGCGATCTCCTCGGGCGGACCCGCGAACGGGTCGCGGTCGAGGACGACCAGGTCGGCCGCCTGTCCGCGCCGTCGAGACGGGGATCGGCCTGCTGCTCACCGCGGGCTTCCCCGCGGCCGACGCCGCACGGCTCTACCTCGCCTTCATCGACACCGTGCTCAGCCACGCCGCCACGGAGGCGGCGTTCCACGCTCTTTCCCCGCAGCAGCGCGAGACCGACCACCGGTCGTGGCGGAACGTCTACCAGGGCCTCGATCCGGCGACGCACCCGTCCCTGACCGCGGTACGACAGGAGCTGCCCGCGATGGCGGACAGCTCCTTCGAACAGGCGGTGGACCTCCTGCTGGAGGCCCTGGCGGCCCGGGCACCGGCTCTCCCGCGGAGGTAGCGGGCCCGCGCTACAGCACCTCGGCCCGCCCGGGGGTGTCGTCCAGGAAGCCGCCCGACTGGTGCTGCCACAGCTTCGCGTAGGCACCCTCGATCGCGAGCAGCTCCTGGTGGGTGCCCTGCTCGACGATCCGGCCGCGGTCGAGGACGACGAGCTGGTCCATGCCGGCGACCGTGCTCAGCCGGTGCGCGACCACCAGCGCGGTCCGGCCGTCCATGAGCCGCCACAGCGCCTCCTGGACCAGCAGCTCGCTCTCGGAGTCCAGGGCGCTGGTGGCCTCGTCGAGCAGCAGGATCGGCGCGTCCCGCAGGATCGCCCGGGCGAGGGCCACCCGCTGGCGCTGACCGCCGGACAGCTTGACGCCCCGCTCGCCCACCATGGTGTCGAAGCCGTGCGGCAACGCCGCGGCGAACTCGGTGACATGGGCCGCCTCGGCCGCCCGGCGGATCTCGGCGTCGGTGGCGTCCGGCCGGGCGAAGGCGATGTTGTCCCGCAGGGTGCGGTGGAACATCGCCGGGTCCTGCGGCACGTACGCGATCCGCCCGCGCAGGTCCGCCTGGCGCACCCGGCTGATGTCCTGGCCGCCGACCAGGATGCGGCCGCCGTCGATGTCGGTCATCCGCAGCAGCAGTCGGGTGAGGGAAGTCTTTCCGCCGCCGGACCGGCCCACGAGACCGATCTTCGCCCCGCTCGGCACGGCCAGGTCGAGTCCCTCGAAGAGCGGCCGGCCGCCCTTGTGGGCGAAGGTCACCTTCTCGAAGCGGACGTCGGCGGCCCGGGACCGCAGCGGCTCCGGGGCGGGAGGGTCGAGCACGGTCGGCGGCACCAGGAGCAGTTCGGTGAACTGCGCGGCCTCCGTCATCGAGCTCTCCAGCCGGCGGTATATCTGGTTGAACTCGAACATGATCCGGGTCGCGTTGTTGTAGTAGGCGAAGGCGACCACGATCGCCTCCACCCCGTGCGCTCCACCACCCAGCGTCACCGCGAGCAGCAGGCCCATCGCGCTGGTCAGGACGGACATCGGCGCGACCAGCGTGTCGATGCGCAGGTTGCCGTAGTCCCACGACCGCATGGTGAGCCGGCGTGACCTCGCCACCCGGGACCGGTGTTCGGCGGCCTCGCGCTCCTCCGCGGCGAACGCCCGCACCGTGTCCATGTTCATCAGACTGTCGGCGACATGGCCCGACACCCGGGCGATCGCCTCCTCACGCTGGTCGACGAGCGCCTGGCGGCGCCGGATGAGCGGCACGACCAGTGCCGCCGTCAGCGCGATCATCACCACAAGACCGACGACGAGCAGCGGTTCGTAGCGCCACAGCACCACCGCGCCGAACGTCAGCGGCACGAAGCTCCCCACGATCTGGAACGTCAGCGTGTCGACGAACTGCTCGAAGCGCGAGGCGAAGCTGAGGACCCGCTTGGTCAGCGAACCGGCGAAGTTGTCGTGGAAGAACGCGGCGTCCTTGGCGAACAGTTCGTCCATGCCGGCCACGTACAGGTGCTCGATGCCCAGGGCGTCGAGGCGGTTGAGGCAGTGCAGGGCGACGCGCCACAGCGCCTCCGCGACCAGCAGGACCCCTGCGAAGGCAAGGACGTACGGCAGCATCGCGCCGACCGAGACGTCCTTGTTCCCCGCGATGTCGCCGACGAGCTTGGCGACGATCAGCGGCGCGACGTAGTTGATACCGATGTTGCCCAGCGCCGAGAGCAGCATCGCGGGCGCCGTCCACCGGCGCAGCCGGGACAACTCCCTTCCGTAGTAGCGAAGTGCGAGAAGTACCGAGCGCCTGCCCGGTAATACCCTGTGTGTTTCCGGCGTTTCCATCCCACCCCTGTGTCGTCCTGTGGCCGCCCGCCACGCCGCGCGTGCGGGCAGGGGCCATCGCCGCAACGGATGTGTGAGGTTTCGGGTCGAGTCCGGAAGTGTCCCGCGATGCCGGCCGCGGCGTCCAAGCCTTTTCCGGCCGGAGGGTGGTGTGCGGGGAGCGCCCTGGGGCGCGGCGGGCGGATTCGGGGTGGGACGGTGGCGCGCGCCGGTAGGCGACGTGGAGGCGCCCCTGCCGGCGCGTCAGGCGAGGTCGGAGAGGTCCTGCGGGGTGAGGGCGATCGACCGGGCGGCCATGTTCTCCTCCAGGTGGTCGAGGGAGCCCGTGCCGGGGATGGCCAGCGTGACGGGGGAGGACGCCAGCAGCCAGGCCAGGGCGATCTGCGGAACGCTCACCCCGTGCCGTTCCGCCACCTTGCTCATACGGTCACCGCTGAGGTCGCTGATGCCGCCGCCCAGCGGGAAGAACGGCACGAAGGCGATGCCGGCCTCCTCACAGGCGGCCAGGAGCCGGGCGTCGTCACGCTTGCCGGCGTGGTAGTGGTTCTGGACGGCCGCGACGGGCGCGATCGTCCGGGCCTCGGCGAGGTGACCCGAGTCGATGTTGCTCAGTCCGAGGTGGCGGATCAGACCCTCCTCGCGCAGCGCGGCCAGCGCCTCGAACCGTGCGGCCACGGACTCGCCGTGTGGCGGTTCCATCAGGCCGATGCGCAGGTAGACCAGGTCGAGCCGGTCCACGCCGAGGGTTTCGAGGTTCTCCTCGACCAACCGGCGCAGCCCGGCCGGGTCGTGAGTCTGGGTCAGGCCTCCGTCGGGCGTGCGCGCCGGGCCGACCTTGGTGGCGATGACCAGGCCGTCCGGGTAGGGGTGCAGAGCCTCGCGGATCAGGTCGTTGGCGCGGACGGACCGGTCGTCGCTGACGTAGAAGGAGGCGGTGTCGATGTGGTCGGCCCCGAGTTCGACGGCACGGCGCAGGACGGCGCGGCCGGTCCCGGGGTCCCGGGACGGGCCGGTGAAGCCGTTCGCGGACAGGCGCATGGCGCCGAAGCCGATGCGGTCGACCGGGAGGTCGCCGCCGAGGAGGAAGTCGTTGCTCATGTCCGCAGCCTCGGCGACGGGGCATCCCGGACGCCAACGCGTGGCAAAGAGCTGCCACGGGGCAGAATGGCCGGGTGGCAGACGTCGTGACGGTCCGCGGTGACCTCGATTTCCTCGCACGGACCGAGCACCTGTTCTCCTCGGTCCGCGAGGAGTTCATCTGCGCCGTCCGCGATCTCGACACCTTCTCCCAGCTGCGTCGCGCCCGGCAGGCTTCCGAGGGGTGGCTGCGCGAGCCCGGTGGCCGGCAGGTCCGCAAGCTGTGCAGCCCTGCCGCACTGGCCGGCGAGCGCGGCCGTGAGCATCTGCGCGACATCGCCGCCAAGGGCGCGCGGGTGCGTGTCGCCGCGACGGCCCTGCCCCACGAGACGATCATCATCGACCGCAGGTACGCGATCCTCGCCGGCCTGGACGCCCCGGGCGGCCGCGAGTACACCGTCACCTCGGGCGCCACCCT
>NZ_JBEXSH010000343.1:0-8581 GCF_040613555.1 Streptomyces sp. NPDC006265 | reverse complement strand
GTTACATCGACGACTGGGAGGACTGGCGGCGGGCCGTCATACGCGAACTCCGGGAGGAAACCGGCATCGACGCGGCCGGCCGTGACGTACGGCTCGCCGACGCGATGAGCGCGCCCGACGGCCACCTGCTGCTGTTCGGCCTTCTCCCGGAGCGCCCCGCCGAGAGCCTGCCCTCCTCCGCCGCCACGGACGAGACGGAGGGCTGGCACCTCCTGCGCAGTCCCGAGGAGCTCGCCTTCCCCCTGCACACCCTGGCCGTGCGGGCCTGGTTCGAGGGCCGGTACATCTGAGCTCAGCGCTACCCGCCCCCGCGGACGCGCACCGGGTAGGACGGCGCGCCGCCGCCGTCCTCGCCCTCCCGCTCGACGACCACCCCAGAGCCCGTCCACCGAGCGGTGTAGCGCTCGATCTCCGGCTCGTCCCACCCGTCGCCCCCGTCCGGCACGACCAGCCCGCCCCCGGTCCGCCCCCGGGCGGGCGCCCACACCTCCAGCTCCAGCCCACCGTCCTTTCCGCGGACAGGGAGCACGGCACCCGCGCGAGCGAACACCGGGATCCGCGCCAGGGGAGCGTCGACGAGCACCTGCCCCGGCCCCTCGTACGCCCGCCCTGTCGCGGTGTCGTACCAGCGCCCCCACGGGAGCTGCACGGCACGCCGGTCCGCGCCCGGGGCCAGCACCGGCGCCACCAGCAAGCTGTCACCCAGCAGGAAGGCGTCGTCGCAGTCGCGCAGCGCCCGCTCCTCCGGCGCCGCCCACCACAACGGCCGCACATAGGGCGCTCCGGTACGCCGCGCCAGATGCGCCAGTGTCATGAAGTACGGCAGCAGCCGACGGCGTTCGACGAGCGCCACGCGCGCGTGCTCGAGCACCTCGCCACCGAACTCCCACGGCTCCCTGCGCCCCGCCCGCAGACTCGCGTGCGTACGGAACAGCGGCAGATACGCGCCCAGCTGGAACCACCGCAGATACAGCTCGGGGGACGGATCCCCGTCGAAGCCCCCGACGTCCGGGCCCGAGTACGGGACGCCGCACAGCCCGAGCCCCATCACCAGCGCCAAAGAGACCCGCAGCCCGGGCCACCCGGTGGCCACGTCCCCCGACCAGGTCCCCCCGTAGCGCTGCATGCCGGCCCACCCGGAGCGGGAGAACAGAAACGGCCGCTCCTCGGGCGTGAGCCTCAGCAGCCCTTCGAACCCCGCCCTGGCCATGCACAGCGCGTACACGTTGTGCGCCTCACGATGGTCACCGCCCCGTCCCTCCAGGGAGTGGCGTGCCGAGCGCGGCAATGTCGACTCGCCGAAGGCGGTGAACGACGTGGGCTCGTTCATGTCGTGCCAGAACCCCGAGAACCCCTGCGCGAGCCGCTCCTCGTAGAGGTCACCCCACCACTCACGCACGCGCGCGTGCGTGAAATCGGGAAACACCGCCTCGCCGGGCCACGCGACACCTTCCACGACCTGCCCCGAGGCGTCCCGCACGAACGCTTCCCCGGCCGCACCGCCGTCGTACACCGCGTTGCCAGGAAGAGCCTTCACAGCCGGGTCGACGATCGACACCAGCCGGATGCCGTCCCGCCGGAGATTCTCGGCCAGCACCGGCAGCTTGGGGAAGCGGTCCTGGTCGACGGTGAACACCTGATGTTCGTCGAGGTGGTCGATGTCCAGGTGCACGGCGTCCAGAGGCAGATCGTGCTCCAGGTAGCCCGCGACGATCCGCCGCACCTCCTGCTCACTGCCGAACCCCCACCGTGCGTGATGGTGCCCGAGCGCCCACGCGGGCGGCAGCGCGGGCGCCCCGGTGAGCGATGCCCAGGCGAGCAGCACACGCGCGGGGGTGCCCACCGTCACCCAGCACCGCAGCGGCCCGCCGTCCATCCGCAGCTCGCTCGTCCCGGCACGGTCGTGCCCGGAGCCCGCGCCCTCCTCGCCCTCCCGCAGTGTCACCGTGCCGTCCCACGAGCTGTCGTGGAAGGCCAGATGCGTACCGCCGTCGGACACCACCAGCTGCACGGGCATCGTGATGTACAGCGGATCATCCCCGGGCGCGAAGGCACGGCCGGGATCGCTGTTCCACAGCCGGTACGCCCCGTCCGGCAGGCGCGGACCCGAGCTGCGCCCCCCGAGTCCGAAGAACCGGGCGTCGGCGCCCACCTCCGAGCGCTGCATCCACCGCGCCGGACCGCCGCCGACCGGCTCCCACCACCGCGGCGGCAGATCACGCCGCAGGGTCACACCACCCGGGGTACGCACCTCCACCGCGCCGTACCGCGAGACCGCCACCGTCACCCGCTCGGCCACCACACGCCAGCCGCCGTCCTTGTCCGGCTCCAGAACCGCCCGAGGATCCGGGTCCGGACAACGGCCGGCCAGCGCATACGACGGCTCGGGCTCCGCCCCGTCCCAGCCCCAGAACACGGCCCCGTTCACGGCGACCAGAATCCGCAGCTCCGACCGGCTGAACCGGACGACACCGCCTCCTGGCCCCGGCTTCACGTCCTGTACGGGCCCGGGCACCCGCGCACGCTCCGCCCCCCGCGCCGGCAGCCCGGTGGCGTCGGCGCGGCGCCTGCGCCACGCTGCTCGTACGGTACGCACACCCTGCGCCGCCCCCACCGAAGCCACCGCTTTCACCGAACGCACCAGGTCACGACCGTTCATGCTGCTCACCCTGCCACCGACCGCCCCGCAAACGTGTGTCGTTCAACTGCCGTTCACCTGTGCCAGGACCACATCTTCACGACACGGACTATGTGGGGCGCACCCTGGTGCCGAAGTCGATCACATGGCATTGTCCGTGCCAGCCGCTCACGCGCACACCCCAGCCCGTGCGCGGAGGACGCACACGACGCGCACAGTCCGGGAGCCGACCATGTCGACCGACAGTTTCCAGCCGCTCTGGCAGCCCGACTCCGAGCGCATCACCCGCGCACGGATCACCAGGTTCCAGGCCTGGGCCGCCGAACACCACGGCGCCCCCGCCGACGGCGGCTACGCGGCGCTGCAGCGCTGGTCCGTCGACGAGCTGGACACCTTCTGGAGAGCCGTCACGGAATGGTTCGACGTCCGCTTCTCGCACCCCTACGCGCGCGTGCTCGGCGACCGCTCGATGCCGGGCGCCCAGTGGTTCCCCGGAGCGACCCTCAACTACGCCGAACACGCCCTGCGCGCGGCCTCCACCCGCGCGGACGAACCGGCCCTCCTGCACGTCGACGAGACACACGAAGCACGCCCCGTCACCTGGGCCGAGCTGCGCCGCCAGGTCGGCTCCCTCGTCGCCGAACTGCGCTCCCTCGGGGTTCGCCCCGGCGACCGCGTCAGTGGCTACCTCCCGAACGTGCCCCAGGCGGTGGTCGCCCTCCTCGCGACAGCCGCCGTCGGCGCCGTCTGGACGTCCTGCGCACCCGACTTCGGCGCCCGCAGCGTCCTCGACCGCTTCCAGCAGGTCGAACCCGTCGTGTTGTTCACGGTCGACGGCTACCGCTACGGCGGCAAGGAGCACGACCGGCGCGAGGTCGTCACCGAACTGCGCCGCGAACTGCCCACCCTGCGCGCCGTGATCCACATCCCGCTCCTCGGCACCGAGCCACCCGAGGGCGCCCTCGACTGGTCGGCCCTCACCTCGGCCGACACCGAGCCGGTCTTCGAGCAGGTGCCCTTCGACCACCCCCTGTGGGTGCTCTACTCCTCCGGCACGACCGGCCTGCCCAAGGCCATCGTCCAGTCCCAGGGCGGCATCCTGGTCGAACACCTCAAACAACTCGGCCTGCACTGCGACCTCGGCCCCGAGGACCGCTTCTTCTGGTACACCTCGACCGGCTGGATGATGTGGAATTTCCTCGTCTCCGGCCTGCTCACCGGCACCACGATCGTCCTCTACGACGGCAGCCCCGGCTACCCCGATACCGGCGCCCAGTGGCGTATCGCCGAACGCACGAAAGCCACCCTCTACGGCACCTCGGCCGCCTACGTCATGGCGTGCCGCAAGGCCGGCGTGCACCCGTCCCGCGACTTCGATCTGTCCTCCGTGCAGTGCGTCGCCACCACCGGGTCGCCGCTCCCGCCCGACGGCTTCCGCTGGCTCCACGACGAGGTCCGCGACGACCTGTGGATCGCCTCCGTCAGCGGCGGCACCGACGTGTGCTCCTGCTTCGCCGGAGCCGTCCCGACCCTCCCCGTCCACGTCGGCGAGCTCCAGGCCCCGTGCCTCGGCACCGACCTGCAGTCCTGGGACCCCAGCGGCAACCCGCTCGTCGACGAGGTCGGCGAGCTCGTCGTCACCAACCCCATGCCGTCGATGCCCATCCACTTCTGGAACGACCCGGACGGCAGCCGCTACCACGACAGCTATTTCGACACCTACCCCGGCGTATGGCGGCACGGCGACTGGATCACCCTCACCTCCCGCGGATCGGTCGTCATCCACGGCCGCTCCGACTCCACGCTCAACCGCCAGGGCGTCCGCATGGGATCCGCCGACATCTACGAAGCCGTCGAGCGGCTCCCCGAGATCAGGGAATCCCTCGTCATCGGCATCGAGCAGAGCGACGGCGGTTACTGGATGCCCCTTTTCGTCCATCTGACGCCCGGGACCGTCCTCGACGAAGCCCTGCTGAACCGCATCAAGCAGACGATCCGGGAGCAGTTGTCACCGCGCCACGTCCCCGACGAGATCATCGAAGTACCCGGCGTCCCGCACACCCTCACCGGCAAGCGCATCGAGGTCCCCGTCAAACGCCTCCTCCAAGGCACCCCGCTGGAGAAGGCGGTCAACCCGGGCTCCATCGACAACCTCGACCTGCTGAACTTCTACGAGGACCTGGCCCGCAAGCGCGCCTGACCCTCCGCCGCACAACTCCCCGTCACCAAGGCTCAGGGTGCAGGTCACAGCGATACCTGCTGTGACCTGCACCCTTGATCCGCGTTCGCCTGCTCGCTCAACCAAGCCCGGCTCGATTGTCAGTGCCGCCGGTTACTGTGAGTGAGCATTGATCGACCGTGCACAGGGGGAAACCATGACGCACACCGACAACCGCACCATGCGACGCGTCCTGCACCGCGAGATCGCCGGCACCATCGGCCTGCTCACCGACGAACACGACTTCCGGGCCATGCGGCGCTACCGCACCTTCACGTTCGCCGACCACGAGACCTACCTGAAACAGGTGGAGTCCCTCCTCAGGACCCGAGCCCTGCAGGGCAGCCACACCACAGTGGCCCTCTTCGACCCCGAGGAATACGCCGAGTTCTGCACACAAAAGGGCCTGGACCCCGACAACCCGTCGAGCCGCACCCGCTTCACCGCACAGATCGCGGCCACTGGCCCGACCCTTCCCTATGACGGCCGGCCGCTGTCCGACCTCGTCCCGGCCCTCGTCGACGAGGCGGTCCGGCAGGCCACCTGGGAGTACGCGACCGCACTGCTCGCCCGCCTCGGCGCCTGCACCTCTTGCGGTGAGGACCTCGGACGCGCCGCCTTCACCCGGGCCGCGGGCCTCCTCGTCCGCATCCTCGACACGGCCCCGCCCGGCAACCGCCACCTCGTCTGCAGCGTCACCGGACCGCCGGAAACCCTCATCGCCGCCCTCCACATCGGCGACGACGGAGCCGCTCTGGAACTGGACGAGACCGAAGCCCTCGAGTTCACCACGGTCCTGGCCCTCGGCCTGGCCACCGAAAGTCCCGGAGGACTCGTCATCCGGGCGAGTGCCCCGGACACACCCGACCGCGTCTACGGCTGGCGCATGCGCGCATACGGACTCGAGCCCCTCACCGCGGGGGAGGTCTTCGACGCCTACTGCACAGACATCGAATCCGGAGACCTGATCTCCCCGGAATCCAACGTCGACTACTGCGCACCGCCCGACCTCGGCGAAGAGAAACCCGCCCAGGGCCACACGCACTGAAAACGCCGGAGGGGCGCCCCACCTCAGTGGAGCGCCCCTCCGGGCAAGCCGTCGACCGCGAGCCCGAGCTACTCGCCCGACAACACCGCCTGCGCCGCGCTGCGCGCGTCCTCGGCGCTGTCCGTCGCCCGCGCCGCCGCAGCGGCCCGCTCGCACTGCGCCAGCGTGTACTTCGCCAGCGTCGCCCGGACATAGGGAATCGACGCGGCACCCATCGAGAGGGAGGTGACGCCGAGACCGGTCAGCACACACGCGAGCAGCGGGTCGGACGCGGCCTCACCACAGACACCACAGCTCTTCCCCTCGGCCTTCGCCGCCTCGGCGGACAGCTCCACCAGGTCGAGAAGAGCGGGCTGCCACGGATCCTGCAGACGGGAGACCGCACCGACCTGACGGTCGGCGGCAAAGGTGTACTGAGCGAGGTCGTTCGTCCCCAGCGACAGGAACTCGACCTCCTGCAGGATCGAGCGAGCCCGCAGAGCGGCCGACGGGATCTCGACCATCGCGCCGAACTTCGCCCTCAGCCCAGCCTCACGGCAGGCGTCCGCGAAAGCACGGGCGTCCGTACGGTCCGCCACCATCGGGGCCATGACCTCGAGGTAGACCGGCAGTCCCTCGGCGGCCTTCGCCAGCGCGGTCAGCTGGGTGCGCAGGACCTCCGGGTGGTCGAGCAGCGTCCGCAGACCCCGCACGCCGAGCGCCGGGTTCGGCTCGTCGGACGGCGTGAGGAAGTCGAGGGGCTTGTCCGCGCCCGCGTCCAGCACCCGCACCACGACACGCCCCTCGGGGAACGCCTCGAGCACCTGCCGGTACGCGGCGACCTGCTTCTCCTCGGAGGGCGCCTGCTTGCTGTCGTCCAGGAAGAGGAACTCGGTACGGAAGAGACCGACCCCCTCGGCACCGGCCTCGACGGCGGCCTCCACATCAGCGGGGCCACCGATGTTCGCGAGCAGCGGCACCTTGTGCCCGTCGGCGGTGGCACCGGGTCCGGTGGAGGCCGCCAAGGCAGCCTTCCGCTGGGCGGCAGCGGCTTCGAGCTGCGCCTTCTTGTCGTCGCTCGGGTCCACGAAGATCTCTCCCGTGCTGCCGTCGACGGCGATCATCGTGCCCTCGGCGAGCTCACCGGCCCCCGGCAGCGCCACCACGGCCGGCACACCGAGGGCCCGGGCCAGAATCGCGCTGTGGCTGGTCGGACCGCCTTCCTCGGTGACGAAGCCGAGCACCAGAGTCGGGTCCAGGAGGGCGGTGTCGGCAGGCGCGAGGTCACGGGCCACCAGCACATAGGGCTCGTCGCTGTCGGGGACGCCCGGCATCGGCACTCCCAGCAGACGGGCGACAATACGATTCCGCACGTCGTCGAGGTCGGCCACGCGACCGGCGAGGTACTCACCGGCTCCGGCCAGCAGCTCGCGGTACGAGGCGAACGCGTCGTACACCCCGCGCTCCGCCGTGCTGCCGACGGCGATCCGACGCTCCACGTCGGCCATCAGCTCGGGGTCCTGGGCCATCATGGCCTGCGCCTCGAGCACCGCCTGGGCTTCGCCGCCGGCCAGGTTGCCGCGTGCCATCAGGTCCGCAGCCACCGCCTCCACGGCCTTGCGGGCGCGCCCCTGTTCACGCTCCGCCTCTTCCGCCGGGATCTGCTTCGCGGGCGGCTCGAGCACCGCCGTTCCCATGTGCCGTACCTCGCCGATGGCCACACCGTGGCTCACGCCGACGCCTCGCAGCGTTGTCTCCATCTCACCCGTCTCCGATAGAGCGGCGGGCCCGCCGCCGCGTTGGTTGTCGTACTCGCCGTCATATGACGGCACGGACGTCACTTCCAGAGGAAGAGACCGTCGCCGGCCTTCACTTCGCCGTCGATGCGAAGATCGGAGAGAGCTTCGGCCGTGGCTTCCAGCGCCACGACCGGGCAGATGGCGGACTTTCCGGCGGCCTCGACGGCGGCCGGGTTCCAGCGCACGACACCCTGACCGCGCCTGACGGTGTCGCCCTTGTTCACGAGCAGCTCGAAACCCTCGCCGTTGAGCTGCACGGTGTCGATACCGAGGTGGGTGAGCACGCCGTGTCCGCTCTCGTCGACCACGACGAACGCGTGCGGGTGCAGGGAGACGATGACGCCGTCCACGGGCGAGACGGCCTCGGAGGGCTCACGTACAGGGTCGATCGCTGTGCCCGGGCCGACCATGGCCCCGGAGAAGACGGGATCCGGCACGGCTGCCAGTCCTATGGCGCGTCCTGCGAGCGGGGACGTCACGGTGGTCATGGGAAGCCTCCCAGGGGTGGAGATCGATATGGCCGTCCCTGTGTAGGTACCGGGCGGCACACTGTTCAGCAGCGTATGTCACCTGAAGTGCCGGTTCCGCGTACGCACTCCGAAGTGGTCTAGACCATACCCCAAATCGATTTGCACCGGCTCCACGGCCGCGTGTACAGTCGTACTCCTGCTTGGGGCTGAGCGACGCAACCTTGCGCCCTGGCCGAGCAGCAACCAACTTGTCAGATCCTATCTCCGGGCTCACTTCTGCATGTCTGCAGGACGGTGGTCAGAGGGCCGGAAAAACACTGATAGAGTGTGGAACACCGAAGGGAAGCCCGGAGGAAAGCCCGAGAGGGTGAGTACAAAGGAAGCGACCGTTCCTTGAGAACTCAACAGCGTGCCAAAAGTCAACGCCAG
>NZ_JBEXSH010000342.1:0-8596 GCF_040613555.1 Streptomyces sp. NPDC006265 | reverse complement strand
GTCGGGGTCGCGGGCCAGGGCGTCCTCCAGGCTGCCGCCGGTCAGGTCCTCGACGACGGCCGCGTCCGCGGGCAGGTGCGTGTGCGTGGAGTCGGCGTAATGGAGGCGGGGGGTGCGGACACCGGCGGCGGTGAGCCGGTCGTGGGCCGCCGTGAACAGGCCGAGGCCCGTGCCGTGCGAGAAGACGTCCCGGGGGTCGGGGTCCGGCTGGTCCCAGTAGTCCTCGTCGGCGGACCAGACGTAGGCGACGGCAGTGGAGTCGTCGTCGAGGGTGAGGCGGTAGACGCCCTTCTTGGTGCCGCCGCGCAGGCGTTCCACGCCGGTGAGGACGCGGGCCCGGCCCAGGGCGGCGCGGGCGAGGGGAGCGAGTTCGGCGGTGGTGAGGGGGTGTCGGGTGGTGGTCACCGCACCCAGTCTTCCTTGTAGGAACGCCAGTCCGCCTCGGTGGCGGCGAAATCGATGTAGAGCGCGACGCCGAAGCGGGCCCGGTCCGCGTCCGTGCGGGACAGGCCCAGGCGGACGCCCCGGACCGCCGCGGGGACGGTCTCGGCGTGGCCCCAGTGGTCGAAGTTGCTCTCGTAGTAGAAGGGCAGGCCCATCAGCAGGTCGGTGGAGGGCGGGGTGACCTCCAGGGCCAGGGAGGTCTGCTGGGCGACGTAGCCGCCGTAGGTGCCCTCCAGTGGCTGCGCGGTGTCGTACGACATCACGGCGATCTGGTCGACGCGGCGGGCGACCTGGCCGAAGAACTCCTGCGACCACCACTTGGGGTGTTCGGTGAACAGGCCGAACACGGTGTGCAGATTCGGGAGCGGGTCGATCTGGTGGGCGGCGACGGAGAGCCGGGCGTCCCGGGAGCGGGTCTCGCGGCGCAGGGCGTCGAGGAGGGTGAGGTAGTCGCCGTCGCCGGACGGCATGGGCTCCAGGTCGAGGTGGACGCCCTCGTAGCCGGTGTCCAGGATCTGGCGGGCGGAGCGGACGACGGCGGAGCGGGTGTCCGGGTCCGCCAGGCGCATGCCGTCGGAGTCCTCGTCGGCCAGGACGTCGCCCAGGAAGGCCTGCACACGGATTCCGGGGAGCTTCTCGTGGACGGCGTCGATGAACCAACGGGCCCTTGGATACACCGACTCGGGAAGTGTGCCGTCGTGTTCCAGCGGGCCCGAGTGGACGTACAGGTCACGGATGCCGGTGTCCCGCAGGCGGCGGGCCAGGGCGGTGACGTCGGCGTCCTTCTTGCGCCCGTCGACCCAGGCGTGGCCGAGCCAGAGGGCGTCGCGGTTTCTGGTGTACGTGCCGTCCGCCGGGTCGCCCGTGTAGGTGATGCGGAGGGCTGTCAGCACCGAGAGGAGGGGGAGCAGAAGGAGCAGCGGGAGGGCGATGGCCGTGCGTCTGACCCAGCGCCGGCGTCCCCTCTCGGGGGTCGTGCCCTCTGTGCCTTCCGTGTCCTCCGTGTCCTCCATGCCGTCTCCCCCCGGTGGTGCGATCGGTGTTGCCGGGGATGACGATCAGCACGCGCGTTCGGTTGCGATCAGCCGGGATCTTCGGTGAGGTGCCGTACATGCAGGTGGCCGTCCCGGGGGTGCGCGGGCGGCTGCGGCGGCAGGACGGCGGTGAGTTCGTAGCGGCTCTTCTCCGCCACGCGGCAGGAGGCCGTGTTGTCCGTCTGGTGGATGAGTTCGAGGCGCGTCAGGCCGTCGCGGGCGAAGGTCGTGGCAGTCCAGTCGGTCAGTGCCCAAAGGGCACGCGGTGCGATCGCCCGGCCCCGTGCGCGCTGTGCCGTCCAGTAGCCGACCTCGGCGGATGCGGCACCGGGAACGACGTTCTTGAGGACCACGTGGCCGGCCACCAGCCCGCCCGTCCCGGAGGGACGGGCTTCCTCGACGGCGAACGCGAAGCGGCCCCGCTCCCATCCCTGTCGCTGCTCCCGCAGCCACCGCACGGCGCTCGGCTCGTCGTCGACGGCGAAGGACGTCCAGCGGCGCAGAGCCTGGTCCCGGCCCAGCGCCACCAGCCCGGGCGCGTCCGAGGCGGTCCAGGGGCGCAGGACCAGAGCCGGGGCCGTCGGTGTCGCGTCCACCTGGAGCCGCGTCGTGATGTCGGGCATGGGGCGATCGTACGGGTGGTCGTCGGCCCCTGTCAGAACAGGCTCAGCAGAGCCTCCGCCGGGTCCGTCAGGATCGTGTCGCCTCCGGGCAGGGGCAGTTCGAACCACACCGTCTTGCCCCGGGGGGTGCGGCGGGAGCCCCACGCGGCGCTGAGGAGGCCGACGAGCTGGAGGCCGCGGCCGCCCTCGTCGGTGTCGCGGGCGCGGCGGCGGCGCGGCTGGACCAGGCCGGAGTCCCAGACCTCGCAGACCAGGGTGCGGTCGAGCAGGAGGCGCAGCCGGATCTCGCCCTCGCCGTAGCGCAGGGCGTTGGTGACCAGTTCGCTGACCAGGAGTTCCGTGGTGTCGACCAGGGGTTCCATGTCCCAGGCGAGCAGCTGGGCGCGTGCGTACTCGCGGGCCCGGCCCACGCTGCGCGGCTCGCGCGGCAGGGTCCAGTCGCCGACGGAATCGGTGGGCAGCCCCTGTACACGTGCCATCAGCAGCGCGATGTCGTCCTCGCCGTGGTGGGTGTCGAGGGTGTTGAGGACGTGGTCGCAGACGTCCTCCAGCGGCTGGGTCGGGTCGGAGAGCGCGCTGACGAAGGCCTGGAGACCTTCGTCCAGCGGGTGGTCGCGGCTCTCGACCAGGCCGTCCGTGTAGAGCGCGAGCAGGGCGCCCTCGGGCAGTTCGACCTCGACCTCCTCGAAGGGCTCCCCGCCGACGCCGAGCGGCATGCCCGGCGGCACATCGAGCATCAGCGCCGGCTCGCCCGGCTCGACCAGGACGGGCGGCAGATGGCCCGCGTTGGCGAAGGTGCAGCGCCGGGTGACGGAGTCGTAGACGGCGTAGACGCAGGTGGCGAGGTACACCTCCGAGAGGTCGGCCTCGCGGGGGCGGCGGGCCGCCCTGGTCGCCTGCTGGACGCCCCCCGGGGCGCCGAGGCCGCGGGCGATCTCGTCCAGCTGGGAGAGCACCTCGGCCGGTTCCAGGTCGAGCTGGGCCAGGGTGCGGACCGCCGTGCGGAGTTCGCCCATGGCGACGGCGGCGCGCAGGCCCCGGCCCATGACGTCGCCGACGACCAGCGCGGTGCGGTGCCCGGGCAGTTCGATGACGTCGAACCAGTCGCCGCCGACCTCGCTGGGCCGCCCCGTGTTGACGGTGCCGGGCAGATAGCGGCAGGCGATGTCGAGGCCGGAGGCCTCCGGGTCGCCGGGCGGGAGCAGGGACCGTTGCAGTATCAACGCGCGTTCGTGCTCGCGGCGGTAGAGGCGTGCGTTGTCGATGCAGACGGCGGCCCGCGCGGCCAGTTCCACGGCGAGGTCGCGGTCCCGGTCACCGAACGGCTCGCTGCCCTTCGTACGGGCGAACTGCACGAGCCCGACGACCGTGTCGTGGGCGACCATCGGCACGGCGAGAGTGGACTGCACGAGCCCACCGTCCTCGCCCGGGACGGTCTGGGGGCGGGCCGTGCGCAGGGCGTCCGCGCAGGGCGAGTTGAACGGGTAGTGGTGGACGGCGCCGACCGCGACGGGCACGCCGGTGCCGGCGAAGGGCGCGTCGGAGACGGCGCTGGCGAAGGCCACGCGGCGCAGTTCGGCGCTGCCGTCGGCGAGCCCGGGCGGGGTCTCGTCGCCGGCCAGCAGGCCCTGGTAGAGGTCGACCGTGGCCAGGTCGCAGAAGCCGGGGACGACGACGTCGAGGAGCTGCCGGGCCGTGGTCTCCAGATCGAGGGAGTTGCCGATGCGGGCGCCGGCCTCGTTCAGCAGGGCGAGGTTGCGCCGGGCGGCGGCGGCCTCGCGGGCGGCCGCGCGGCGGGCGGTGATGTCGGTGCCGAGCCAGGCGACGCCGATGGGGCGGCCCGAACCGCTGTGCACCCGGTAGAGGTTGACGGACCAGTGGCGGCGCTCGTCGGAGCCGGGCACGAAGCCCGTGACGTGCATGTCGGTGATGGAGTTGCCGGTCTCCAGCACGCGGCGCAGGGTCGCGGCGACCCGCTCGGCCTCGCCGCGCTGGAGGTAGTCGTGGACGCCCTTGCCGCGGTGGTCGTCGGGCGTGCCGCCGAAGATGGACGCGAACCGCTGGTTGGCGCGGCGGACCCGCAAGTCGGGGTCGATCAGCAGGAACCCGAACGGGGATTGACTGAAAATGGCCTGCGAAGCGGCAAGATCGGTCTCGATGGTGCGCAGGGTGCGCACGTCGACCACGATGCAGACGGCGGCCTTCTCACCCTCCTCGGTGCGCGTCGGCATGACGTACACCTCGGCGAGCCCTTCGTGGCCGCACTCCCCCTCGACGCCCCTCGGCATCCGGAAGGGCACGACCCCGGTCCACTCGCGGCCGTCGAGGATCTCGGCCATCTTGCGCATGCCGCGCTCGCGGTGGCGCGGGTCGATGAACGCCTCGATGGGGTCCATGCCGACAGCCCGGTCGGCGGGGATGCCGAAGAGGTGCTCGGCACGCAGGCTCCACTGGTTGACCAGCCCGTCGGGGCCGATGGAGAAGGAGGCGACCCTGATGTAGTCGTAGATGGATCCGGGGGGACTGCTCTGCCACATGGCGTCCCCGGTCCGCACCCCGTCGGCCGCGAGCGCACCTCCCACCGCGGAGGCCAGGCCGTCGGCAGCCCTCACCCTCGCGCCCTCCGACGGGTCCTCGGACTCCGTGGCCTTCGCTGGTATCTCGCTCACGCGAACCGTCCCCTCCAGCTCACCGCGTCCGGCACCGGTCACCGGGGGCGGCTGCCCGCAGTATCCAGCACTACGGTGCCGCACAACACGGTGTTCACGATCACAGCACGGTCCCGATGGTTTTCGGTCCGGACCGTGACAACACTTCCAGTCTTCTAACCAGGGGACACGTCGTCGAACCCCGTCGGCCGGCAACCGCCACTGGCCTGAACCAATCGCTCTACAGCGGTAAGACGTACGTACACCGGATTTTCACTCCGGCACCGCGAGTTCGAACCACACCGTCTTGCCCGCGGCACCGGGCCGGGTGCCCCAGCGGCGCGAGGCGCAGGCCACCAGATACAGTCCGCGGCCGCTCTCGTCCTCCAGGCGGGCGGCACGCTCGCGGGGCGGGTCCGGCAGCGGGTCGGAGACCTCCACCAGGAGGACGCCGCCCAGGCCCGAGGGGCGTACCAGGCGGACCCCGATGGGGCCCGTGGCGTGCCGCAGGGCGTTGGTGACCAACTCGCTCACCAGGAGGGCGGCGAGGTCGGCCAGGTCGGCGAGGCCCCAGTCGCGGAGTTGGCGACGCACGGCCTGGCGGGCGGTGCGCACGGCACCCGGGTCGGCCGGAAAGCTCCACTCGGCGCAGTCACCTTCGGTGTCGATCACGCCCGATCACTTCCCAGGCAGGAGCCCCGCCCATGTCCGGTTTCATGGGATTAATGGGCACATACCCGATATTCGGGGTGGAGTACCGCACGGGGTGGCGTGCTGCGGCACGAAGGCGTAGGGGGCGCCCCGAGGGCGACGCGATGAAGGCCACACGCCCCCAGTCGGCTTCAGGCGCCGGGCACTTCCGGCCTGCCGGGGCCACGCGAGGGGATGCCTTCCAGGGCTCCCAGGTGCGCGAGGGCCTGCCGTACGGCCGGGACGTCCTGGTCGAGCCAGGGCACGTCCCAGATCTCGTCGGGGCCGAGCCAGCGCAGTTCGTCGTGGTCCTGGAGGGGTTCGGGGGCGGCGGAGCCGGGGCGCAGCCGGGCGGTCCACACGTGCAGAACGTACGGCGCCCTGAGGGGCCACTCCCCCGGAACGCGCCCGCCCACCTCGGCGTCGACGCCGAGTTCCTCACGCAGCTCCCGCACGAGCGCCGCGTCGGCCGTCTCGCCGGGCTCGACCTTGCCGCCGGGCAGCTCCCAGCGCCCGGCCAGCTCGACGGGCGCGCTGCGCCGGGCGGCCAGCAGCCGCCCGTCCTCGACCAGCGCGGCCCCTACGACGATCCGCTCACTCATGCGGGGAGCCTACGGGAGTCCCGCCGGCCTCCGAGTCCTGCGCGAGGCCTCTGCGGGGCCCTTCACGGTGGTCAGCCGCGCACCCCTTCACGGTGGTCGGCCGCGCACCCCTGCCCACGCGGTCAGTCGTGGGCCACGGCCGACCCGTTCCGACCGAGCCGCTCGACCCAGTACAGCTGCTTGTGGCCGCGACCATCGAGACTGTCCGCGATCTTCTGGGCCTCGGCCCGGGTCGCGTACCGGCCTACGCGGTAGCGATTGCCGTTGTCGTCCTCTCGTATCACGAGCCAGGGAAGAGTGACCGTGCTGTCGTTCATCGCGCTCCTCCACTTCCCACTCGCGGCCTGTGCCTTACCCCACCCGCTAAGGAAACCGCAATGCGCATATGCCCGACCCTACGCCTAACCTTCACGCAGCGAATACGCCTTTTCACAAAGAGGTACGCAACCAGCCAGAACGTAGGGGGCGCACGCCGACGAACGCGCCGTCGGCGCACCTCGGCGCAACCGGTCCGGGGCATGCCGCGGATCCGACCGCCGACCTGCGCAAACGACGGCCGGCCTCGGGGCACGCGCCGACCCGGCCCACGACGGTCCGCACGGCGGGCTTGTGAGCGGGGCGCGCGGGGTGCGCGCCGCGGGGCGGATGTGAGCGTTCGCTACTTGACCGGAAGGTGGTAGGCGACCCGGTACCGATCGGCCGGGACGACCACGTCGGCCGTCTCCACGGGACGGCCGGAGGCGTAGAACGTGCGCTGGATGACCAGGACCACATGGCCCGGGACACCGCCCAGCACGAGCAGCTCCTCGGCGAGGCCGGGGCGGGCGCCGACCTCCTCCGTGACGTTGTCCACGATCACGTCGATGGCGCGCATGCGCTCCACGACGCCCATGCCGCCGACCGGGCCCTCCTCCGGCAGCATCACGGGCGTACGCCCCGTGACGGTGAGGGGCTCCCAGGACGTGGAGAGCATCATCGCCTCACCGCCCTCGCGATAGAGGTACCGCGTGCACATGACCCGCTCGCCCGGCTCGATGTCCAGCCGCTCGGCGACCGCGACGCTCGCCTCGGACTGCTCACTGCTGGACTCCCAGGTGCCGCGGCCCTCGCCGTCGGCCTGCTCCTGGCGGAACGGGGTGGCGCCTCCGGTCGGGCGGTAGCCGGAGCGGGAGATGCGCCGGGGCACGGGCCGCTCGCGCACATACGTCCCCGAGCCGGAGCGGCCCTCGACCAGGCCTTCCGCCATGAGCACCTTGCGGGCCTCCAGCGCGACCGTGTCCGAGACCCCGTATGCCTGGCGGATTCTGGCCTGGGAGGGGAGGCGGGTGTGCGGTGGCAGCTGACCGTCGACGATCTTCTTGCGGAGATCACCCGCGACGCGCAGGTACGCCGGCTGCTCACCGAATGTCACTGGCCGCTCCCATCAGGTTGTACAGACAGCAACAGCGTGGCAACCGTAGGTTGGGCGGTGCAAGCAAAGGCCAGAGAATCACTCGATGTGATGACAAGGAGGCCCTGAGGGCTTTACGCAGGCACTTTCTCCCCGCTATGGCCGCCGTCACACCTGCGTTTCGAAAGGCGCCTCTCTCGCCCTCCCCGGAGGCGGGTGGGGCCGCCGCCAGACCGAGGGCCTTGCGTGCCGTGACGGTCGTCGGGCCGTCCACGGACCCGTACGCCCTGTCGTAGTGCGCGAAGTACGTGTCCGCGTCGCGCACGGTGCTCGCCCTGCGCCACTCCTCGCGGGCGTCCTCCATGTCCTCGACCAGGTCGGCGACGGGCTTTCGGGCGTGCGCCGGCCAGGAGTGCCCGCGCAGCGCCTCGATCTGCTCGCCGAGCACGTCGTGGACCTGGCCGGCCCAGGCCCGGTGGGCGGCGAGGTCGGCCTCGGGGGGGCTTCACGGGCTCCTCGTGGAGCGCCGCGTCGAGGGCGTTCGCCGTCGAGAGGTAGACGATCTGGTCGGTGTCGAGGATGGTGGGGTCGGCGCGCAGCGAGCCGGTCAGCTTGATCCCGGCCTCGGTGTCACCGAAGAGGCAGGTGATCGCGCGGTCGCCGAAGCGCCGGCTCTCCCGGGACGGCAGCAGGTAGTACACGCCGACGTCGGCCGGCATCGCACAGGTGTCCATCGCGTACTGGCCCTGGAGGGCGTAGCACTGGCTCGTCGGCGAGGTCGGTGACCCTTGGGCAGTTGTCCTTAGCGGGCTTCTCGGCGTACAGCGCGACGAAGTTCGCCCTGGAGGGCATGTCCGAGGGACTCGCGGACGAGGTCGCCGACTTCGGCATCAAGGTGCTGATCGTCGAGCCGGGCGCCTTCCGCACCGGCCTGTTCGAGACCGGGCGGGCCGGTGTGAGTGCGGACAGCGGCGTGTACGGCAAGGTGGGTGAGACCCGTGGGGCGGTCGCCGGCGGCGACGGCACCCAGCCCGGCGACCCGGCCAAGGCCGCCGCCCTGATCCTGGCCGCCCTGGACGCCGAGACCACGCCGCTGCGCCTGCCCCTCGGCGACGACGGCGTCAGCGCGGTGCTCGGCCATCTCGACCGGGTGCGGGACGAGGTC
>NZ_JBEXSH010000341.1:0-8598 GCF_040613555.1 Streptomyces sp. NPDC006265 | reverse complement strand
AGGTGGCGGCCGGGCTGTGAGGGGTGGCGATGCGGCGGCGGTGAGCTGTGAGGTGCTCCGCAGCGCGGTGACGGCGGGCTGTGAGGGGTTCGGCGGCGCGGTGACGGCCGGTTGTGAGGGGTTCGGCGATGCGGCGACAGCGGGCTGTGAGGGGCGTCGCACCGGGTGCGTATCGGCCTCGCATAGGGTCGCGACCATGCCTGTCACCTCGTGCCCGGCGGCCAGCCAGACCCGGGCGAGGGCGGTGCCCATGGCACCGGTGCCGAGCAGGGTGAGTGGGGTGCGTGGGGCGAGCTGATCATCGGGAGCAACCGCGTTGTCTGTCATGGCGTTTAGGCTCGTCGCAGGGGAAGCGCCTGCTCAAGTACGTACTTGGAAGTGGGTGGTTGCCCCGAGGGAAGAGTGCAGGCAGCGGAAGGGGAGGGGCGGGGCATGGCGACGACCGGGCGGCGGCCGGGGGCGTACGTGTGCGGGATCGACGCGGCGATGGACGTGATCGGCGGCAAGTGGAAGGTGCTGATCCTCTGGGCGCTGAACGAGCGGCCGTGCCGCTTCGGGGAACTGCGCCGCGAACTGCCGGGCATCACCGAGAAGGTGCTCGCCTCGCACCTGCGGGAGATGGAGGCCGACGGCCTGGTGCACCGGGAGGCGTACGACGAGGTGCCGCCGCGGGTGGAGTACTCGCTGACGCCCCGGGGCGTGTCCCTGAACGAGGCCCTGGAGCCGCTGGGGGCCTGGGGGAGGGCCAACGTCCTGGGCGCGTCACCGGCTGCCGGTCAGGTGCGCGAAGACGACGACGTTCCCCTGGTACCCGGTGCCGCGTGAGTACCCGCCACCGCAGGTGATGACCCGCAGTTCGGGACGGCGGGTGGCGCCGTAGACCTTCTCGTCGGGGAAGTCCTTCGCGGCGTACACCTCGACGGCGTCCACGGTGAACACCGCGACGCCGCCGTCCCGCCGGTCCACCTCGATCGTGCTGCCCCGGGCCAGGGCGCCGAGGTCGTAGAAGACGGCGGGGCCGTCGGCGTTGTCGACGTGGCCGGCGACGATCGCCGTGCCCGGCTCACCGGGCGTGGTGCCGGACTCGTACCAGCCGGCGAGGTTCTCGTCCGCGGCGGGCGGTACGTCGAGGCTGCCCGTCCTCGTCAGACCGAGACCGGTCAGCGGGGCGTTCACCCGGATCGCGGGGATGCGGATGCGGTCGGGCGGCGAGGGCGGCAGCGCGGGCACGGCGGGCCGCTCCCCGGCCCGGCCGTCCAGCCCGGCCCGGGCCTGCGCGGCGGACGGCTGCGGCGGGCCGTGCGTCCCGGCACCGTCGCGCAGCAGCCACGCCCCGGAGCACAGGGCGAACACCGTGACGGCCGCCATGGCCGCGTTCGCGGGATCGCGGACGCCGCTGCCGGGGAACCTGCGCACACCCACCCCTTTCTGAGCTTCGGCCCCGTACCCCCCGCCGGGCCGCGAGGGGCGTCGGACCCGGAGGGGGAGGGGACATGCGGTACCGGCGACGGACAGCGGAGGGTGTCCGTCAGATCCCGTCGCCTCTCGCCCGGCGATGCAGGAGCCAGGTACCGCCCGCGGCGGCGACGGCGAGAGCCGCCACGCCGGCCGCGGTCTGCACGGGGTCGGGGCCCAGGGCGCCGCCGACCCCCGTCTTCACGCTCCCCCGTGGATGCACCTGCCCGCGCATCGACGTCATCGTGACCACCAGGTCCCCGGTGATCCGCCGGCCGCTGCCGCCGCAGGTGGCGGTGATCTCGTACGTCCCCGGCTGGGCACTCGGCGGCACCCTGAACCGCCCGGTCGCGTCCTGCCCGTGCGCGTCCGGCGCCAGGCTGAGGGAACCGGCCCCGACCGCGCTGGCGTCACCCGTCGCCGAGCCGCCGTCTCCACAGACCGCCGTGCGCACCGTGACCTGACCGCCTGGCACGACCGAGGCCGGGGACACCTCCAGGCCACCGGCGGACGCGCCGTACGCGGGTGCTGCGGCGAGAGCCGCGGCGGCGACGGCGAGCGCGATGCCGGTCAGCGGCCGGGCGGTACGTCGCATCGGTGCTCCCCTTCGAGCGGGTCGGTCGTGCGTCTGCCCTTCCGAGGTAACGGGCAGCGGGACGACCGCGCTTGCTGAGGGGGCGTCAGAATAGGGGTGAACGGGTGTCAGGGGGAGGTGAACCGGCGGCTACTCGCGATCGTTTCGGCAGGTCACGGGCGTTCGGCGGGCGGCGTGCGGAAATACGCGGGGCGCGCGTGTGAACGGGTGACCGGGGGTACGCGCCGCCGCTTGACCTCAAGTAAGGTTGAGGTACGAGGCTGTGCGGCATGAACACAACCGCCACCGCACCAGCCGCCGCCGCGGCCGACCCCCTCCGTCTGACCCTCGTCGTGGGCAGCAACCGGCACGGCCGTTTCGGCCCCGTCGTCGCGGACTGGCTCCTCGGCCGCATCCGGGACCGGGACGACCTGGTCGCCGAGGTCGTGGACGTCGCCGAGGCCGCCCTGCCCATGTCCCTCGAACCGACCCCGGAGGCGACCGCCGCGCTGTCCGGCATCACCCCGAAGCTGGCCCGCGCGGACGCCTTCGTGGTACTCACCCCCGAGTACAACCACTCCTTCCCGGCGGGCCTGAAGAACCTCGTCGACTGGCACTTCACCGAATGGCAGGCCAAGCCCGTCGGCCTGGTCTCCTACGGCGGCCTGTCCGGCGGCCTGCGCGCGGCGGAGCACCTGCGTCAGGTCTTCGCGGAGCTTCACGCCGTGACGGTCCGCGACACCGTCTCCTTCCACAACGCCGGTGCCTCCTTCGACGACCGCGGCGCCCTGCGCGACCCCTCCGGCCCGGACGCGGCGGCCAAGACCATGCTGGACCAACTGCTGTGGTGGGGACGCGCGTTGCGGGAGGCCCGGGGGAGGTGGCCGTACGGGGGCTGAACCCGCTGGACGCGAGCCCGCTCGACGCGCACCGTGCCCTCGCTCAGGCCTCCGCCGGGCGTCTCACACCCGAGCCCGCCAGTCCCCGCCCGCGATCGTCCGCCCCCGGGCCCGCAGCCGCGCGGCGACGGCGGGCGCGGCCAGGTACACCCAGGCCCGCACGGCCACCCCGTCGGCCTCCCGTACGACCTTCCGCTCGACGCGCACGTACAGACTGCGCGGATCCCCCGGCACGTACTCCTCCAGCCGGTCCAGCTCGGCGAGCAGCCCCTCGTACGCCTCCGGCAGCGCGGTGACCAGCTCCCCGCCGACCACTGCGCCGCCCGGTTCCTCGACCGCGTACGGATAGCCCGGCCCCTCGTACAGCACCGTGTCCGCGAGCCTGCCCGGCTCCTCCGAGCGGGTGCGGCCGCGCAGGAAGAGGTCGTGGTTGACCTCCCCGGGGCGGAGGGTGCCGTAGACGAAGAAAGGGAGGATCACAGGAACGATTCTGCACCCTCACACACCTCCACAGCGGGGCTATGGACATGCCATGTCCGCGCCGCCTTAACTCGCGGTCAACATCAACGCCGCACCCGGTCGACCCCACGCGACCGGGTGCGCCCGTATGAGGAGACCGATGAGTCGGATACGTCATGTCCGCGGTTCCCGTCTCGCCCTCGCCGGTGTGGCCGTCACCGGCACCGCCGCCCTGCTGGCCGCCGTCCTCTCCCCGGCCGCCGGCGCGGCGGGCCGGCCGACCAGGTCGGGCGCGATCGAGGAAGCGGAGGCGGTGCTGGCGGACCGGGCCGGAGCCCTGGGCCTCACCGCGGCCCAGGAGACGAAGGTCCGGGACGTCGTCGTCGACGATGACGGCACCCGGCACGTCCGCTACGACCGTACCTACCACCGGCTCCCGGTGCTCGGCGGCGACTTCGTCCTCCACCTGAACCCGGACGGCACGTACCGCGGCACGAGCCGTGCGACGAAGTCCGCGCTCTCCCTGACGAGCGTCACCCCGAAGGTGACCGCCCCCAAGGCCGCCGACCTCGCGGCGAACCTGCTGCGCGCGGCCCACCTCGGCGAGAGCCTGAAGAGGCTGACCGCCAAGCCGCGGCTGGTCGTCGACGCCCTGCACGGCGCCCCGAAGCTGGCCTGGCAGACCGACGCGGTGGCCCACGACGAGATCGGCAACCCCGTCGGACGCACGGTCCTGACCGACGCGACGACCGGCGCCCGGATCGACGCCTGGGACTCCCTGGAGTCGGCCTCGGGCGACGGCAAGTCCCTCTACGGCGGCACGGTCCCGCTGGAGACGACGGCGGCCGGCTCGTCGTACCAGCTCAAGGACGCGACACGCGGCGGCACGTACACCGGCGACGCCGAGAACAAGACGGACAAGTGCCTGCTGACCGTCTGTCTGACCCGCGCCCCCGCGACGCTCTTCACGGACGCCGACAACCAGTGGGGGACCGGCGCGGCGGCCGACCGGTCCACCGTGGCGGTGGACGCCCAGTACGGCACGGACGTCACCTGGGACTACTACAGGAAGGTCCACGGCCGTGACGGCATCGCCGGCGACGGCAAGGGCTCCTTCAACCGCGTCCACTACGGCAAGGACTACAACAACGCCTTCTGGGACGACAACTGCTTCTGCATGACGTACGGCGACGGCGACGGCAAGCTCATGGGCCCGCTGGTGTCGCTGGATGTCGCCGGGCACGAGATGTCCCACGGCGTGACGTCGAAGACGGCGGCGCTGACGTACTCGGGCGAGTCCGGCGGCCTGAACGAGGCCACGTCGGACGTCTTCGGCACGCTGGTGGAGTTCCACGCGGCCAACGCCGAGGACCGGGGCGACTGGCTCATCGGCGAGAAGGTCGTCCGCTCCGGCCTGGGCCGCGAGGCCCTGCGTTTCATGGACAAGCCGTCCAAGGACGGCAAGTCGGCGGACTGCTGGAACGCGAAGCTCGGCGACCTCGACGTGCACTACTCCTCCGGCGTCGGCAACCATTTCGCCTACCTGCTCGCGGAGGGCAGCGGCGAGAAGTCCCTCAACGGCGTCGCCTACAACTCCCCGACCTGCGACGGCTCCACGGTAACCGGCATCGGCCGGGCCAAGCTGGGCAAGATCTGGTACCGCGCGCTGACGGTCTACATGACGTCCTCGACGAACTACGCGGCCGCGCGCACGGCGACCCTCAGCGCGGCGAAGGACCTCTACGGCGGCGACAGCACCGAGCAGAAGGCGGTCGCGGCGGCCTGGAAGGCCGTCGCCGTGAGCTGACCGCTACGTCTGTACGGTCTCCAGCCGCACCGCGCACGCCTTGAACTCCGGCATCCGGGAGGTCGGGTCGAGCGCGGGGTTGGTGAGGGTGTTGGCGCGGCCCTCGCCCGGCCAGTGGAAGGGCATGAAGACGGTGTCGGGCCGGATGGCGTCCGTGATCCTCGCGGGCGCCACGGCCCGGCCCCGCCGCGACACGACGGCCACCGGGTCTCCCTCGGCCGCCCCCAGCCGGGCGGCCAGCCTCGGGTGCAGCTCCACGAACGGCCCGGGCGCCGCGGCGTTCAGCTCGGCCACCCGCCGGGTCTGCGCCCCGGACTGGTACTGCGCCACGACCCGCCCGGTGGTCAGCAGCACCGGGTACTCGTCGTCCGGTTCCTCGGCGATCGCGCGGTGCGAGACGGGAACGAAGCGGGCGCGGCCGTCGGGCGTGGCGAAACGGTCGAGGAAGAGACGGGGCGTGCCGGGGTGCACGGCCGGCGCCTCCCCGGCGGGAAGGGCGTCCTGGCCCGTGTCGGCCGCCTCCACCACCGCCGGACAGGGCCAGAACACCCCGTTCTCCTCCACCAGCCTCCGGTAGGTGATCCCCGAGTAGTCCGCCGCCCCGCCCGCCGACGCCCGGCGAAGTTCCTCGAAGACCTCCTCCGGGTCGGTCGGGAAGCCCTTCTCCACGCCCAGGCGGGCGGCCAGTTCGTGCAGCACCTCAAGGTCGCTGCGGATGCCGTCCGGCGGGGTGACCGCCCGGCGCCGCAGCAGCACCCTGCCCTCCAGGTTCGTCGTCGTGCCCGTCTCCTCGGCCCACTGGGTGACCGGCAGGACCACGTCCGCGAGCGCCGCCGTCTCCGACAGCACCACGTCGCAGACCGCCAGGAAGTCCAGCGACCGGATGCGCTTCTCGATGTGCGCGGCACGTGGGGCCGACACCACCGGGTTGGACGCCATCAGCAGCAGCGACCTGATGTCGGTGCCCAGCGCGTCCAGCAGCTCGTACGCACTGCGCCCCGGGCCGGGCAGGCTGTCCGGATCGACACCCCACACCTCGGCGACATGCGCCCGCGCGGCCGGGTCGTCGAGCTTGCGGTAGCCCGGCAACTGGTCGGCCTTCTGCCCGTGTTCCCGCCCGCCCTGCCCGTTGCCCTGCCCGGTCAGACAGCCGTACCCGGACAGCGGGCGGCCCGCCCGGCCGGTCGCCAGGCACAGGTTGATCCACGCGCCCACCGTGTCGGTGCCCTTGGACTGCTGCTCGGGCCCGCGCGCGGTGAGTACCATCGCCGACTCCGGCTCGCAGAACAGCCCCACGGTCTCCCGGAGCTGAGGAACGGACACCCCCGTGATCCGCTCCACGTACTCCGGCCAGTGCGCCATCGCCGCCGCCCGGGCGTCCTCCCAGCCGGCCGTGCGCTCCCGGACGTACTCCTCGTCCACCCGGCCCTCGGCGATCACCAGGTGCAGCAGGCCCAGGGCGAGGGCCAGGTCCGTGCCCGGCCGGGGCGCCAGGTGCAGGTCCGCCTGCTCGGCGGTCTTGGTGCGGCGCGGGTCGATGACGATCAGCCTGCCGCCGTTCTCCCGCAGCTCGGTGAAGAACCGCAGCGACGGCGGCATGGTCTCCGCGAGGTTCGACCCGACGAGGATCACACAGCCGGACTTCGGGATGTCCTCCAGCGGGAACGGCAGCCCCCGGTCGAGGCCGAACGCCTTGATGCCGGCGGCGGCCGCCGACGACATGCAGAAGCGTCCGTTGTAGTCGATCTGGGACGTGCCGAGCACGACCCGCGCGAATTTGCCGAGCGTGTACGCCTTCTCGTTCGTCAGCCCGCCCCCGCCGAACACGCCGAGTGCGTCCGGCCCGTACGCCGCGCGCGTGCGGTCCAGGTTCGCGGCGATCCGGTCCAGCGCCTCGTCCCAGGAGGCGGGCACCAGCGTGCCGCCCTGGTCGCGCACCAACGGGGAGGTCAGGCGCACGCCGGGTGCGAGCACCGCCGCGGCCGTCCGGCCCTTGCCGCACAGGGCACCCCGGTTCACCGGGAAGTCCGCGCGCTCGCTCACCTCGACGGTCCCGTCCGGGGCGGGCGTCAGGTTCATCCCGCACTGCAGGGCGCAGTACGGGCAGTGCGTGGGCGTCACAGTGCTCTGCATACCGTTCAGCGTGCGTCGGCCGTGTTACGCCCGGGACGGTTCCCTGTTACGCGGCCGGGACGGCAACCTCCCCGCCACCGCCCCACCCGCGTGAGGCAGCATCCAGCCGCCCCTGGCGAGAGACAGGCCCGCCCTCCTTCAGGTCGTCGCCGACCGGCACGCACGTTGCCCGTGGGACGAGAAACGCCACATGTGGCTCATTGCGTTCCTTTCTTGGCCGATCCGACCTCGTTGAGAGTTGAAGCAGCCGCACTACGCTCTCGCTACGCGCAGCGCTCGCACGACTCCGCACGGCGTTCGACACCCGGGCATGCCCGCCGCTCACGGCTGCATCCACCCGCGGCCGGCCCGCGGGTGGCAATCCGACCTCGAAACAGCCAGGAGGCCACCCGACCATGCCTCTGTGCCACTTGACCCCCCGCGACCAGCGGCTCTTCCGGCAGTACGGCCGGGGCCCCACCGTCCCCGTCCCCGACCCGCTCCTGCACCACGCCGTCACCCGGCACGCCCTGGCCACCCCGCACGCCGTCGCCGCCGAACACCAGGGCGCCCGCATCACCTACGGCGAGCTCGACCGGTACGCCGGTGCCCTCGCCGCACGCCTGGTCCGCGAGGGCGTACACCCCGGCGACCACGTCGGCCTGTTCGTCCGCCGCTCGATCCCGATGCTGGTCGGCCTGCTCGGCATCCTGAAGGCCGGCGCCGCCTACGTCCCGCAGGACATCGGCCTCGCACCCCCGGCCCAGCTCACCCGCGTCATCCGCACCGCCCGCACCCGGGTCGTCCTCACAGTCGCCGAGCACGCCCACCGCGTGCCCCTGCCGGACGGCCACCTGCTGCTCCCGCTCGACGAGCCGCTGCCGTACGCCCCGGCCCCGCGCGCCCGCGTCACCGGCGACGACGGCGCCTACGTGCTGTTCACCTCAGGCACCACCGGCCGCCCCAACGGCGTGAAGGTCACCCACCGCAACGTCGCCAACCTCCTGCTCACCACCCCGGGCGGCCTCGGCGTCCGGCCCGGCGACCGGGTCGCCCAGCTCCTCAACATCGCCTTCGACATGGCCGCCTGGGAGATCCTCGGCTGCCTCGCCCACGGCGGCACGCTCGTCATCCGGGGCAAGGACCTCGCCGCCGCGGCCCGCACCGCCGAAGTGCTGATCGCGACCCCCACCGTGCTGTCCGGCCTCGACCCGGCCGCCTGCCCGCGGGTGCGCACGGTCGCCGTCGCGCGGGAGCCCTGCCCGCGCCCGCTGGCCGACCGGTGGGCGCGG
>NZ_JBEXSH010000340.1:0-8600 GCF_040613555.1 Streptomyces sp. NPDC006265 | reverse complement strand
GTCGGAGTCGATGCTCTCGATCGCCCGCCGCGAGAACCCGGGCCTGCGGTTCGTGCGGGGCTCGATGCAGGAGCCGGGGCCGCGGGCGACGTACGCGTAGAACGCTCCCGCGTTGCGGATGTACGGCGTCATCGCGGTGAAGCCGACCGCGAACAGGCACAGCAGTACGCCGACGCCCACATAGGCGGCCGGGGCACCGATGCCCCCGAACAGGATGGCGAGGGGTGCGACGCCGACCATCACGGTGAGGGGTGCGGCCGCGGCGGCGACGTAGAAGACGATGTCGGCGGTGCCCAGGGTGCCGCGCTGGAGACGGGCGCTTGTCTCGGGCCCTGCGGGCTGCAGGGACGGGGGGCGCTGCGCTGTGGAGGGGACGTGGGGTTCGGTCATGAGGGTCTCCGCGTGATCCATGTGGTCGAGGGAGCGGGCGTGGCTTCCAGGACACGCGGGCCCGGCGTGGCGACAACGGACATCTATCGTCTCCCGGTAGCAGCGTGCTCGGAAACGCCGGCTTCGTGGGTGCGTCGGCCGCCGAGCCAGGTGCCCAGGACAGGCAGGCTCGCGAGAGCGGCGGGTGCGGTCTCGACCGGGTCGGCGGCGAGGTGCACCAGGTCGGCGCGCATGCCGGGGCGCAGAACGCCCCGTTCCTTCTCCTCGAACGCCTGGTGGGCGCATCCCGCGGAGTAGGCGGTCAGAGCGGTCTCGATGTGGATCCGTTCCTCGGGGAGCCAGCCGTCCTCGGGGGTCCCGTCGGGCGTCTGGCGGGTCACGGCGGTGGCGATGCCCCGCAGTGGCTCGTGGGCGGTGACCGGCCAGTCACTGCCGAAGGAGACCCGGGCACCAGAGGTGACCAGGGCTGCTATCTGGTATTGCCGCCCGCCGCGCTCCGGGCCGATCCTCGGCAGCGTGAGCTCGGTCATCAGGGGGTCCGACTGCGCCCACAGCGGCTGCATGCTGGCGATCACCCCGAGTTCGGCGAAGCGGGGCAGGTCCGCGGGGTGGATCAGCTGAGCATGTGCGATGACGGGGCGGCGGTCGCGCGGGCCGTTGGCCCGGGCGGCGGCCTCGATGGCGTCGAGGGCGTTACGGACGGCGCCGTCGCCGATGGCGTGGATGTGGGGCCGGAATCCGAGCGCGTCCACCGCGGTGACGGCCTCGGCGAACTCCTGGGGCGACCAGTTGGCGATGCCATGCGAGTGCGGGCAGTCGGTGTAGGGCTCCAGCAAGGCGGCGGTGCCCGACTCGATGACGCCGTCGGCGAAGAGTTTGACGCTACGTGCGGTGAGCAGCCCAGGCGCCGCGCTCTCCACCCGGTCCCGGTCGGCTTCGAACCGCGCGATCCGCTCGCGCCAGCCGTCGGGTTCCAGGAAGAAGGCCAGGTCGGCGCGGACGGGCAGACCCGGTTCGGTGGTCGCGGCGGTGACCCACACGTCGGCTTGGTGCGGCTCGACCCAGGCGTCCTGCACCCAGGTCACCCCCGCGGCGGCGAACCGGGCGGCGGCTTCCCGCAGGGCGGCCACCTGCGCCTCGTGGGACGCCGGGGGGATCAGGGCGAGTACCGGGCTCAGGGCGCCGAACTCGCGAAGCGTCCCGAGCGGTTCCGTGGAGCCGTCCCGACGCAGGATCTCTCCGCCGACGGGATCGGGGGTGTTCGCCGTGTATCCGACGCGGCGCAGCGCCTCGCTGTTCACCCAGGCCGTGTGGTGGTCCATGGTGCGCAGCACCACCGGCCGGTCGGGAACGGCAGCATCCAGCCACCGGGCGTCGAACCGGCCATCGAGTGCCAGCCACGGATCAAAGCCGTCACCGCTGATCCACTCGGCGTCGGGGTGCTCTTCAGACCAGTGCCGTACGGCTTCGACGATGTCCGCAACGTTCTTGCGGTCCCGGACCGGGACCCCGTGCAGCCCCAGCCCGCCCATCACCGGGTGGACATGGCTGTCACCGAACGCCGGAAGCAGTGCGCCGCCGGCCAGGTCGACGACGGTGGTGAGTGGACCGCGAGCGGCCAGCGCAGCCGCCCCCAGGGCGCTGATCCGGCCGCCGACGACGGCGAGGGCCTCGTGAACGGCAGCGCCCGCGAACCCCGTCCGGACGGTCCCACCAGCGAAGACGATGTCGGCATGCATGGGTGTGTCTATGCCCTTCTCTCACCCGCCCGCCTAACTGAAAGGCGTTCGGTTTCGGGTAATGTAGGCGCCTCCCGCGACGACGGGAAGAGTTTTACTGAAACCTATTCGGTAATGTCTGAGTCATCCGGCGCTGAGCGCTCCGACGTGCTCGGACCTGCGACAGCACTGCGAGGAGTCACCGTGGGACGGCCACGCACCCCCCTGCTCGACCGTCGGCGTATCGGCGCCGCAGCGCTGAAACTGGCCGACGGCAAGGGCACCCTGACCATCCCCGCCCTCGCCAAGGCTCTCGGTGTGGCGCCCTCCGCGCTCTACCACCACGTGTCCGGGCGGGACGAGATCATCTCTCTCATGCGCGAGGAACTCGTGCTGACGACCGGCGGCGAGAAGGACTGGTCACAGCCCTGGGAGCGTGGACTGGAGGACTGGGCACGCACCTACCTCGCCGCCTTCGCAGCCCACCCCGGAGCGGTCCCCCTGCTCGCCACCGCGCCCCTGACCGAATCCTTCATGCACGCGATGTACGAGAAGGTCGCCGAACTCCTCATCACGGGCGGCTTCGCCGCAGACCAGGTCATGCCGGTGATCACCGTCCTGGAGAGTTTCATCCTCGGTTCCGCCCTCGACCTGGTGGCGCCATCCGTCATGCTCTCCGACGTCGCCCGCGACACCGCCCCCCACCTCGGCACCGCCCTCGACCACACACCCACCGACCACAGCCGAGCCTCACGTGCTTTCGACATCGGCCTGCGCGCCCTGCTCACCGGCTTCCGGGACCTGCTCGACCAGTGAACAAGGCCCACAGGGCCAGGCGTTAACAGCGGCCGAGAGCGGAGGGACTGTAAGAAACTCGTTCGGCTCTGCCCCCTAATCGGTGGTAACGAAGGGTGACTGTCAGTGCAGGAGGATGCGGTGGCGGAGCAGGTCGAAGCCCGCGCGGCCGTGCATCTGCCTCATGATCCGTTTGGTGCGGGTGTGGACACCTTCGGTCCGCCCGTTGTGGTGCGGGAGGGTGAGGCCGGCGTTGACGGCTGCACCGTCGAGTTCGAGACCGTTTGCAAAGGCGTGGAGGTAGGGCAGCTGGGCCGTGCGGACGCCAATGATCCACGCGGTGAGCTTCTTGCCGTTGCCTGCGGCCGGCGTGAGGAGCTGCGCGAACTCGCGGATGAATGAGGTCAGTTGGGTCATCTCTGGGCAGGCTTTGGTGATCTCGGCGAGGAGACTGGTGTCCTTGTCCCGGAGGTGGTCGGGATGGGTGAGCAGGAGGCGGGCCAGCCATCGCGGGGTGGTGACGGGCCGGTCGCCTTCGGTCCGGCCCGTGGTGTAGCGGTAGAGGAGGTTGAAGCTGCCGGTGTAGCCCTGCTCCTGGACCTTCGGGAAAAGCTGTTTCACGGGGACAGCGGGGTCGGCCGCACGGCGTTCGCGCAGGTGGTCGCGGTAGGGGTCAACCAGGGTGGGCCGGTAACGGGGCGCCCGACGCAGGGCCTGGGGTTCGCGGGTGCGCGCGTAGCGCTTGACGGTGTTGAGGGACAGGTTCATGCGGCGGGCGCATTCGAGCAGGCCGACGCCCTGGCCGAGAAGGTCGTGGATCTGATGCCGGAGTTAGCGGGTGGTCTGCTCGTGGACGCCGGCCGGGCGGGGCGTGTTCGAGGTGGCCCAGCAGGCGCTGTGGGGTGGACCTCGGCCAGCGTCTTCTCGCACAGTTTCTTCCACAGATGCCAGCGGTCGCAGACCTGCACCGCAGCTGGCAGGGCCCGGCGCACGGCCTCCCCGTATGCGTCGGAGTCCCTCGCGGCAGACGATCTCGACGCCGGGGTGCTCGCGTAGTCGCCGTTCTCGAGTGTCGGGACCGCGACTCGGAAGTACGTCGATGCGTTCGCCGGTTTCGGCATCGGTCAGGACAGTCGCGTAGCGGTGGCGGTGCTTGAGCGCGAAGTCACCGACACCGAGGACGCGTGGCACCCGCGCCACGGGCAAAGGCGGGCGAGCCGGAAGCCGCAGTGCGGTCGAGTGGGATATCGCCGAAGCCAGGACACGGGAGAGGCGGGCGCCCGCCCGGCCCGCCAAATCCTTCACCACAGAGCCGAGACCGGGCACTGCACCGGATCGTCCCGACTCCGGGCCCGCACCCGGATGAACTCGCCCTCGTCCGCGACATCCTCGACGACCAGCGACGCGAGTCCCGAAAACACCACGCCCACACGCACGTTGACATCTCACATGCAACGTCAACGATGACCGTCACCCTTCGTACCACCGATTACGGGACAGGGCCGCTCGTTTGACAGCCCCCTTCTTACCGCTGGGGGCATGCCATCGGCGAACCGCTCAGCCGCTTCAACGCGCTCTCCGCGGTGCCGTGGACAGCCGTGAAGACGACCAGCGACTGGCCCTCGTCGCCGGGGAGGGAGAGAGTTTCGTACGCGAGGTCGAACCTCCCGGCCAGGGGGTGGTTGAAGCTCTTGGTGCCGTACGTCTTCTCCCGGACGTCCTGGGCCGCCCACAGGATCCGGAACTCGGGGCTGCGGGCACTGAGCTCGGCGACGAGGTGCCCCAGACGGGAATGGTGCGCGTGACGCGCGGCGGAGAAGCGCAGGTAGCCGATGGTCTGACGGGCGACCTGATCCCACTGCGGGTACAGGCTGCGTGCTGCGGTGTCCAGGAAGATGTGACGGGCGAGGTTCGGTCCGCCAGCCGGCGCACCGGCCAGGCCGGGGACCAGGGCCAGAGCTAGCTCGTTGGCGGCGAGGACGTCCATCCCGGGGTCGAGGACGTAGGCGGGCACGGCACCCACCGCATCCAGCAGCCGACGGACGTCCGCACGGACCCGCCGGGCCCCGGGGGGCGACTCTGCCGGCCGACGCTGCGGAGGGTGCGCCAGATCCTGCAGATGGGCCCGCTCGGTCGCGTCCAGCCGCAGCACGCGGGCCAGGGCATCCAGCACGGCGTCCGAGGGATTGGTCGCTCGCCCCTGCTCCAGGCGCGTGTAGTAGACGGTGCTCACTCCCGCGAGTCCCGCCACCTCCTCGCGGCGGAGTCCCGGCACCCGCCGCCGGCCCAGCGCCGGAACGCCCGCGGCCTCAGGCGTCACGTGCGATCGCCGAGAACGAAGAAATCTCCCCAGTTCACGTGACTGCTTCACGGCTCCCCCGGATCCTCTCGGCACAGTGGGACGCCGTCTGCCCCCGCGCCTCCGGCATCAGTATGCCCTCCCCG
This sequence comes from Streptomyces sp. NPDC006265, assembly GCF_040613555.1. Taxonomy (NCBI): domain Bacteria; kingdom Bacillati; phylum Actinomycetota; class Actinomycetes; order Kitasatosporales; family Streptomycetaceae; genus Streptomyces; species Streptomyces sp. NPDC006265. The sequence goes on along the minus strand of NZ_JBEXSH010000340.1, from coordinate 3,252 downwards.
GAGCACGCTGCCCTGTCTCCCGCCAGTACCCCCTCCTCACCGCGAAAGGGGGTACTGACGGGGTACTGGTCGGCAGGGGTCCCCCGGTCCACGGTTGAGCTCAGTGCGCACCGCGCACGGCCGTCGCCGCCAGCGGTGTCGGCTCGTTCCCACCCCCTGGAGCATCGGTCATGCGAGCAGTAACCTTCTCCCGCCACGGCGACGAAAGCGTCCTGGAACTGACCGAACAGCCGGTACCGGCCCCCGCGGGCGGGCAGCTCCTGATGAAGGTGCGGGCCGCCGGGGTGAACCCCGTCGACTGGAAGTTCCGTGAGGGAGCGGTCGGCACGGACCGCCCCTTCCCCCTGGGCATGGGCTGGGATGTGGCGGGGACGGTCGTCGCGACGACGACGGCCCACGGCCCGGCTGTCGGTGACGAGGTGTGCGGCATGCTGCCCCTGCCGTACGCCGGCGCCTATCAGGAGTTCGCCGTCCTGCCGGTCTCCGCCGTGGCCCCCAAGCCCGTCGAGCTGTCGTTCGCTCAGGCGGCGGCCGTCCCGCTGGCGGCCCTGACCGCCTGGCAGTCGCTCGGCGCCGCACAGGTGACCGCGGGTCAGCGCGTCCTGGTTCACGGGGGCGCGGGCGGGGTCGGCCACTTCGCCGTTCAGCTCGCCAAGGCACGCGGGGCGCGTGTCGCGGCCACCGCTTCACCGCGCAACCTCAGCTTTCTGCGCCGACTCGGCGTCGACGAGCCCCTGGACCGCACGGAAGACCACCCGCACGCCATCGAACCGGTCGATGTCGTCATCGACACCGTCGGCGGCCGGACGCAGCAGGAGTCGTGGCGACTGCTGCGGCCGGGCGGCGTGCTCATCACTCTGCCGGAACCGATCGACGAGGCGTACCGCGTTCCGGGTATCACGGGGCGGCGCGTCATCGTCGCTCCGGACGGCGAGGCCCTGCGCCACATCGGGCAGCTTATCGACTCAGGAGCAGTCCGCGTCGAGGTCCAGGACGTCCTGCCCCTGGAGAAGGCGGCCGAAGCGCAGCTGATCAGCAGGACCGGCCAGGTCCGCGGCAAGCTCGTGCTCAGCCTCTGACCGGGATCGTGGCGACCCCGGCCGATCCGGCCGGTTCCCAGCCCTTACATGCAGGCAGACTTCCCCATAGTGTGACCACCGCTTGCGAGTTACCTGTCAGTAGACCACTCGAAGATGGGCGCCCCCGGGCCCGGAGGCCAATGTGAGTTCCGCGCAGTTCCTTGTCGACAACCGTCCGGTTTCCGTGGCGCATCTCTTCCTCTCACGAGTCGAAGCCACACCCGGCCAGGAGGCATACCGCTATCCCGTGCCGGCCAGCCACGGCGCTGCCGACGCCGAGCAGTGGCACTCGCTGACCTGGGCGCAGACCGCCGAACGCGTCAGGGCGATCGCGGCCGGCCTGCTGGCCCTGGGCGTGCGGCCCGAGGAGCGGGTCGCGATCTCCTCCTCCACCCGGGTGGAGTGGATCCTGGCCGACCTGGGGGCGATGTGCGCGGGCGCCGCCACCACCGCCGTCTACCCCAGTACCCATGCCGACGACACGGTGTACATCCTCGCCGACTCCGGCAGTCGGGCGATTTTCGTCGAGAACGCCGTCCAGCTGGACAAGGTCGCCGCCGGCATCGAACGCCTGCCCGGGCTCGGCCACGCGATCCTCTTCGACCCCGGGGCGGACCTCCCCCGGGTGGAGGGGCTGGAGGTGCTCTCCCTCGCCGAGCTGGAGAAGCGGGGTACGGCGTACCTGGATGAGCATCCGGATGCGGTCGAGGAGACGGTCCGGGCCATCGAGCGGGAACAGCTCGCCACCCTGATCTACACCTCGGGCACGACGGGCCGCCCCAAAGGCGTGCGCCTGGTGCACGACTGCTGGTCGTACCAGGGGGTCGCTCAGGAGGCCAGCGGGCTGCTGCGCTCCGACGACGTACAGTTCCTGTGGCTGCCGCTGTCCCATGTTTTCGGCAAAGCCCTGATCTCCGGTCAGGTCAGGACCGGCCATGTGATGGCGGTGGACGGGAGGATCGACCGGATCATCACCAACCTGCCCGCCGTCCGGCCCACTCTGATGGCGTCGGCGCCCCGGATCTTCGAGAAGGTCTACAACGGCATCGCGGGCCGGGCACGAGCCGATGGCGGTGCCAAGTACAAGATTTTCCTCTGGGCGGCGAAGGTCGCCCGCGCCTACGCCCGGACGGAACAGGAGAGCAGGGCGGCGACCGGACGGCGCAGGGTGCCCCTGCCGCTCGCCGTGCAGCACGCCGTCGCCGACCGGCTGGTGTACGGCAAGATCCGCGCGGCCTTCGGGGGCAACCTGCGCGGCAGCGTCTCGGGCAGTGCCGGCCTCGCCCCGGACATCGGCTATTTCTTCGCCGGCGCCGGTGTGCACGTCCTTGAGGGCTATGGCCTGACCGAGACCAGCGCGGCCTGCACCGTCAACCCCGCCGACGACTACCGGGTCGGCACGGTCGGCAGACCGCTGCCCGGTACCGAGGTCCGCATTGCCGAGGACGGTGAGGTCCTGTTGCGAGGCCCCGGTGTCATGCGCGGCTACCACAACCTTCCGGAGAAGACCGCGGAGGTGTTGGAGAGCGACGGCTGGTTCCGCACCGGCGACATCGGGGAGGTGGACAAGGACGGTTACGTCCGGATCACCGACCGCAAGAAGGACGTGTTCAAGACCTCGGGCGGCAAGTACGTGGCGCCCACCGAGATCGAGGGCCGCTTCAAAGCCATCTGCCCGTTCGTCAGCAACATCCTGGTCATCGGCGACGGCCGCAACTTCTGCTCCGCCCTGATCGCCCTGGACGAGTCCGCGATCATGTCGTGGGCGGCGTCCCAGGGCCCCGGCGACCGCACGTACGCCGAGACCGTCTCCTCGCCGCAGGTCCGCGAGCTGATCGACGGCTTCGTCCAGCGGGTCAACGGCGACCTGCAGCGGTGGCAGACGATCAAGAAGTTCGCTGTGCTCCCGCGCGATCTCGATATCGAGCACGGCGAACTCACCCCGAGCCTCAAGGTCAAACGGCCCGTGGTGGAGCGCGAGTACGCCCGGGTCATCGACGGAATGTATGAGGGCGCCCGCGAGGCCTGACTCGCAAAGGGCCAGATCACGTCCACCACAACAACAGAGCCGGGGAATACGACAAAGTGTGGCGGTTAGCGGCGCAGATTTGTGGGTTGTACAGGTGGTGGGGCACGAGAGCCCAGCCCCCCCCCCCCACCCCCAGGGAGAGAG
>NZ_JBEXSH010000339.1:0-8614 GCF_040613555.1 Streptomyces sp. NPDC006265 | reverse complement strand
GCCCAAGGAGGGCTTATGGCTACCGGAACCGTTAAGTGGTTCAACGCCGAAAAGGGCTTTGGTTTCATCGCCCAAGAGGGCGGCGGCCCCGACGTCTTCGTCCACTACTCCGCGATCAATGCGACCGGCTTCCGGTCCCTCGAGGAGAACCAGCAGGTGTCTTTCGACGTCACGCAGGGTCCGAAGGGCCCGCAGGCTGAGAACGTCACGCCGGTCTGATTTGTAGTACCCAAGGAGCCCCGCGCCGCCAGGCGACGGGGCTCCTGCCCTTATCCAAGCCCTTCTGTCCGATGAATTCCCGGCGGATTCCGGCCGTGGGACGATGAGCGGATGCGGAAAGATCAGGAAAACAGTGGGGAGGCCGGCGGTACGCCCGCCGACAAGCCCCTGGCGACGGGCCTGTCGGTCGGCCTGTCCCTCGGCACGGCCATAGGCATCGCGCTCGGCATGACCGTCTTCGACAACCTCGCGCTGGGCCTGGCCCTCGGCCTCGGCTTCGGCACGGCGATAGGAGCGGGCGCGGGCATCGGCGCGGGGCGGGCCCGGCAAGTCCAGGGGGACGGGGAGAACCCGGGTCATGGAGAGCATGGCCAAAACCAGGCGGACGGCTGGTCGGACGAGGGCCGGGAAGACAACGGCTCGCGCTAGGGTCTCCGGCCATGACCGACGCCCCTGACCGCGCGCATGACGCCCCTGAGCTCGTGAGGGATGCCGCCGGCCTCGTGACCGACACCCCCCGTCCCGTGACCGACACCCCCGACTTCGTGTCCGAGACCCGCCTGTTCTACGACACCGTCGCCGAGGAGTACGCCGTCCAGTTCGGTGACCTGCGCCCGGGGACGGCGCTGGACCGCGGCGTGCTCCACGGGTTCGCGGAGCTCGTGGGCGAGGGGGGCGAGGTCGCCGACCTGGGGTGCGGTCCCGGGCGGGTCACGGCGTACCTGGCGTCCCAGGGGCTGTCGGTGTTCGGGCTGGACCTGTCGGAGTCGATGCTCTCGATCGCCCGCCGCGAGAACCCGGGCCTGCGGTTCGTGCGGGGCTCGATGCAGGAGCCGGACCTGCCGGACGGCTCGCTCGACGGGGTCGTGTCCTGGTACTCGATCATCCACACACCAGAGGAGCACCTGCCCGCCCTCTTCGCCGTTTTCCACCGCGTTCTGCGTCCCGGCGGCCATCTGCTGCTCGGCTTCCAGTGCGGGGAGGAGCCCCGCCGCTACGAGCAGGCCTTCGGGCACCAGGTGTCCCTGACCTTCCGCCGGCGCCGGCCGGAGCGCGTCGCCGCCCTGCTGAGCGACGCCGGCTTCACCGTCCGCGCCACGACGGTACGAGAGCCCGACGAGGCGCAGGGCGAGCCGGTCGCCCAGGCGAGCCTCGTGGCCCGCAAGCCAGGGGAGTAAGCCGCCCGGGGCATCGCCGTAGCCCCACGTGTGATGCCCGAGCGGCCCCCGCAGCCGGGCGTACGCTCCCCAGCGCGAGCCCGCTGCCGACCCACACGCCCCCGGTCTCCCGCCCGGCCGGCCTCCGGCCCCTAGAGCACCCCCGCGATGTCCCGCGCCGCGACGTACCCGAACGTCATCGCCGGGCCGATCGTCGACCCCGCGCCCGCGTAGCTGTGGCCCATCACGGCCGCGCTGGCGTTCCCCGCCGCGTACAGGCCCGGGATCACCGAGCCGTCCGCGCGCAGCACTCGGGCCCGGGCGTCCGTGCGGAGGCCACCCTTGGTGCCGAGGTCGCCGGGGACGATGCGGAAGGCGTGGTACGGGGGCAGCCAGAGAGGGGCCAGACAGGAGTCGGGGAGGACCGACGGGTCCGTGTAGTAGTGGTCGTAGGCGCTGTCGCCCCGGTGGAAGTCGGGGTCCTCGCCCCGGCGCGCCTGGGCGTTGAAGCGGTTCACGCTGGTGCGCAGGGCCGCCGCGGGGACGCCGATCGAGGCCGCCAGGGCGTCCAGGGTCCACTCCTTGTGCGCGGCCCCGGAGTCGTACCAGGCGTCTGGGAAGGGCAGGGTCGGCAGGATGTCCTTGAAGAGGTACCGGTTGCGGTAGTTCTGGTCGACGATCAGCCAGCACGGGATGGCCGGGTCGGTGTCGTGGACGTCGTACATGGTGTGCACGACATCGCTGTAGGGCGCGGCCTCGTTGACGAAGCGCCGGCCGGAGCCGTTCACCAGCAGGCCGCCGGGCAGGGTGCGTTCGGCGAGGCAGAAGTAGGGCCGGCCGGGGATCGGGATCGCCGGGCCCCACCAGGCGTCCTCCATCAGGTCGAGCGCCGCGCCCAGCCGCTCCCCCGCCCGGATGCCGTCGCCGGTGTTCTCCTTCGCCCCGACGGTCCAGTCCGTGCCGATGGGCTGGCGCTGGAAGCGTGCCCGCATCGCGGCGTTGTGCTCGAAGCCGCCCGAGCCGACGATCACGCCCCGGCGGGCGCGGACCAGGCCGGGTGCGCCGTCGCGGGTGACGACGGCTCCGGTCACCGTGCCGTTCTCGACGTGCAGGTCGGTCAGGGGCGTGTTCAGCCAGAGAGGGACCCCGGCCGATCGCAGACCCGCGCGCAGGCCCGCCGCCAGCGCCTGGCCCATCGTCAGGGGCTTCTGGCCGAGCGTCGCCGCCTTCACGCCCCGGGCGAGGCACTGGGCGGCGACGGCCGCGCCCCGGGCGTTGACGGCGGCCAGGGCGATCCACTTGTAGTCGGCGCTGAAGACGACCATGCCGGCGGGGACGTCCATGTACGGCGGGTTCAGGTGCGCCAGCTCGTCGCCCAGGAGGTTGCCGTCGAACTGGTCCGGCTCGATGGAGCGGCCGTTCGGCAGGCCGCCGGGAAGCTCGGGGTAGTAGTCGCTGTAGCCCTCCATCCAGCGGAACCGGAGCGGGCTGTTCGCCATGACGAAGGAGATCGTCGCCGGGCCGTGGGCGAGGAAGGCCCGCTGCCGGTCGGCGGGGACGTCCGGGCCGACGACCGCGGCGAGGTAGGCGGCGGCCTTCGCGGGGGTGTCCGGGACTCCGGCCGCGAGGAGCACCGGGTTGTTCGGGATCCAGATCCCCGCGCCGGAGCGGGCGGCCGAGCCGCCGAAGGTCGGTGCCTTCTCCACGACGACGCAGCTCAGGCCCTGCCGCGCGGCCGTCAGCGCGGCGGTCATGCCGGCGGCCCCGGAGCCGATGACGACGACGTCGTACGTGCCGAGCGGGGGTAAGTCGGCTGCCCGGGCGCCCTGTTGCACCCCCGTGGCGACCGCGAGACCGGCGCCGGCGGCCCCGGCCAGCAGTCGTCTTCGGGTCGGGGCTCCGGCAGTGCCCGCAGTGTCCGTGCGTGTGGTCATGGCCGCTCCAGCCCGACGAGAACGCGAAAGGGGTGGGGAATGTCGCGCGGGGGTCTTGCGAAGTCAAGACCCGTGCGGCACCACTGTGCGTCCGCACCGGGACCGATGGCCGCGCGGGTCCGCCACCGGAACCGACAGCCACCCGCACCCGCCACCCCAAGCCCGTCGCCGCGCACGCGCCCGCCACCCAGAGCCGACAACCACCCACGCCCACCACCCAGAACCGACGGCCACCCGCACCCGCCACCCCAAGCCCGTCGCCGCGCACGCGCCCGCCACCCAGAGCCGACAACCACCCAGGCCCGTCCCCCCGGACCCGACAACCACCCGTACCCGCTACTCGAGGCCGATGGCCGCGCAGTCGGCCTTGTACGTGGAGGTGCAGATGTCCTTCACGGTGTACACGCCGTCCGTGATCACCGTGTCCTTGATGTTGTCCTTGGTGAGGGCGACCACCGGCACCAGCATCGCCGGGATGTTCTTCTGCGTCGGGCTGTCGGCGGTCTGCCGGGTCAGTGCGGCGAACTCGATGTCGCGGCCCTGCACCTTGGCCACCGCGATCTTCGCGGCGTTGGTCGCCTCCAGGAGGAAGGACTTGTACACGGTCATGTACTGCTCGCCGGAGACGACCCGCTGCACCGCGTCGAGGTTGGCGTCCTGCCCGGTCACCGGCGGCATCCTGGTGGCCCCGGCCTCCCGGAGCGCCTCGATGACGGCGCCGGCCATGCCGTCGTTGGCCGAGTAGACGGCGGCGATGTTGTTCAGCCCGACGGACTGGATCGCCTTCTTCATGTTGGCCTTGGCGATCGCGGGCTTCCACTCCTTGGTGTCGTACTCCTTGACGATGTTCACCTGGCCCTGGAGCTCGCTCAGCGCACCGTCCTTGAAGCGGGCGGTGTTGGGGTCGGCGGGGTCGCCGTTCATCATGACGACCTTGCTCTTCTCGGCCTTGTCGCCGAGTTCCCCGATGATGGCGCGGCCCTGGACCTGGCCGACGAGTTCGTTGTCGTGGGAGACGTAGGCGTCGATCGGGCCCTCGGCGAGCCGGTCGTAGGCGATGACCGGGATGCCGGCGTCCTTGGCCTTCTGGACGTCCGGGGCGATGGTCTTGGAGTTGAGCGCGTCGACGAGGATGACGTCCACCTTGTCGGCGATCATCTTCTGGAACTGCGCGCTCTGTCTGGTGACGCTGGCCTCGGCGTTGGCGTAGCGGACCGTGCCCTCGTTCTCCGTGAGGGACTCGACCTCCTGCTTGATCAGCGGGTAGTCGAACTTCTCGAAGCGTGCCGTGTCCCGGTCGGGCAGCAGCAGGCCCACCGTGATGTCGTTGCCCTTCTTCGCGGCGGAGTCGTCACTCCCGCCGTCGCCGCAGGCGGCGAGGGACAGGGCCGACACGGAGACCGCCAGGGCCACGGAGATTCGCCGCACGGCGGCCTGACGGGGGTTGCGCGCTATCACTGGTGGTGCCTTCCGATGAGGGGAGCATCGTGACGAGGTGGTCGAAAGCCAACGGGCAGACGCCGTGCGTCGTCAAGAACCACGTGTGAAGAGATCGCAAAGGTGCCTCACCGGGTGTACAGACCCTCCACTTCCGTGGCGAACGTACGCAGCACGGCCTCCCGGCGGAGCTTCATCGACGGCGTCAGATGGCCCGCCTCCTCCGTGAAGTCCTCGGGCAGGATGACGAAGCGGCGGATGGACTCCGGGCGGGAGACCATCTTGTTGGCCTCGTCGACGGCGCGTTGCAGGACGGCGCGCAGTTCCTCGTCATCGACGAGGAGCGTGGGCGGTACGGGGTGTTTGCCGTTCATCTGGCGCCAGTGGGTGATGCCGTCCGGGTCGAGTGTGATCAGTGCCGAGACGAAGGGGCGGCCGTCGCCCAGGACGAGGCACTGGGAGATCAGCGGGTGCGAGCGCAGCCAGTTCTCCAGCGGGGCCGGGGCGACGGACTTGCCGCCCGCGGTGATGAGCAGTTCCTTCTTGCGGCCGGTGATCGTCAGATAGCCCTCGTCGTCGAGTTCGCCGAGGTCGCCGGTGGCGAGCCAGCCGTCGGGGGCGGCGGGGACGACTCCCCCGGCCTGCGGGTCCCAGTAGCCGCGCAGCACGTGGTCGCCGCCTACCAGGATCTCCCCGTCGGCGGCGATGCGGACGCGGGTGCCGGGCAGCGGCCAGCCGACGGTGCCGAGCCGGGGTTTCAGGGGCGGGGTGACGGTGCTCGCGCCGGTGGTCTCCGTGAGGCCGTAGCCCTCGAAGATCTCGATGCCGGCACCGGCGTAGAACGCGGCGAGGCGGCGGCCGAGGGGGGAGCCGCCGCAGATGGCGTAGCGGACCCTGCCGCCCATGGCGTTGCGGATGCGGCGGTAGACCAGGGGGTCGTAGAAGGCGCGGGCGGTCCTGAGGGCGCGGGTGGGGCCGGGGCCGGTGCCCGTCTGCTGGGCCTCCAGGGCCTCTCCGTAGCGCTGCGCGACGGCCACCGCACGGTCGAACGAGGAGACCCGGCCGCCCGACTCGGCCTTGGCGCGGGCGGAGTTGAAGACCTTCTCCAGCATGTACGGGATGGCCAGCAGACAGGTCGGCCGGAAGCTGGCGAGGTCGGGCAGCAGGTGCTCGGCCTTGATGCTGGGCGCGTGGCCCAGCCGTACGCGGGCCCGGACGCAGGCGATCGCCACCATGCGGCCGAAGACGTGGGACATCGGCAGGAACAGCAGGACCGAGGCCTCTTCGCTGGTCTTGGCCCGGAAGACGGGGTAGAGCAGCTCGATGGCGTTGTCGACCTCGGCGAAGAAGTTGCCGTGGGTGAGGGCGCAGCCCTTGGGGCGGCCCGTGGTGCCCGAGGTGTAGACGAGGGTGGCGAGGGTGTCGGGGCCGAGCATGCCGCGCCGCACCTCGACCTCCTGGTCGGGCAGCTGGGCCCCGGCCTCCGCGAGACGGTCCACGTGGCCCTTCTCCACGATCCACATGTGGGTGAGGTCGGGCAGCCGCTCCCGCTCGGGGCCGAGGGCGGCGGCCTGTGCGGCGGTCTCGGTGACCAGGGCGACCGCGCCGGAGTCCTGGAGGATCCAGCGGGCCTGGAAGACGGAGGAGGTGGGGTAGACGGGGACGGTGACCAGTCCGGCCGCCCAGGCGGCGAAGTCCAGGACGGTCCACTCGTAGATGGTGCGGGCCATCACGGCGATCCGGTCGCCCGGCATCAGGCCCTCGGCGATCAGGCCCTTGGCCACGGCCCGCACCTGGTCGGCGAACTGTGCCGCCGTGACGTCGCTCCAGCGGCCGTCGGCGTCCTTGCGACTGAGGGCCACGGCACCCGGGTTCGCGCTCGCGTTGTCGAACGGCAGGTCGGCGAGCGACCCGTGGGCCCACGGCGGGGCCAGCGGCGGTACGGAGGCCTCCCGTACGGCCCCGTCCAGCCTCCGCACCTCGGGCTCGACCAGCACCGGCCCTCCGTACGCGTCGCCGTAGGCGGAGGAGGGATACGCAGTGGACACGGGCGGCTCCTGGGGCGTGCAGCGAAGGACTGCTTGCTGCATGACGTACGTGCCTCGTACGCCGAGGCGCTCAACCGGCTGAACCCCCCGAAAGGGGTTACTGACGGTAGGAACGGGATCGTACGGCGCTCACGTGGCGGGTTTGTGCGGGTTCGGGGATGGTCCGGAGCCAGGCCTGTGCAATCTCGGGGGTTACGTGAGAGTCCTTCAGGTTCCGCACGTCCGTCCCCCCTCAGGCGCGCTCCAGGATCGCCGTCACCCCCTGTCCGCCCGCCGCGCAGACGGAGATCAGGCCTCGGGCGGGGGCGTCCCGTTCGGCGAGGAGCTTGGCCAGGGTGGCGACGATGCGGGCGCCGGTGGCGGCGAAGGGGTGGCCGGTGGCGAGGGACGAGCCGGCGACGTTCAGCCGGGCGCGGTCCACGGTGCCGAGGCCCTGCTTCTCCCAGGCGGCGAGCGTCGCCAGCACCTGGGAGGCGAACGCCTCGTGGATCTCGACGAGGTCGAAGTCGTCCAGGCTCAGCCCGGCGCGCTCCAGCATGCGCGGGACGGCGTAGGCGGGTGCCATGAGCAGGCCGTCCTCGCCGCCGGCCACATCACCGCCCACGAAGTCGACGGCCGCCGTCTCGTACGCGGTGAGGTACGCCAGCGGCTCCAGGCCGCGCTCGCGAGCCCACTCCTCGCTCGCCACCAGGACGGTCGCGGCGCCGTCCGTCAGCGGGGTGGAGTTCCCGGCCGTCATGGTCGGGTCGGGGTGGCCGAGCCCGAACACCGGCTTCAGGGAGGCGAGTTTCTCCACCGTCGAGCCGGGGCGCAGGTTCTGGTCGCGTGCCAGGCCGCGGAAGGGGACCACCAGGTCCTGGAAGAAGCCGCGTTCGTACGCCGCCGCCAGCCGCTGGTGACTGGTGGCGGCGAGTTCGTCCTGCGCCTCGCGGGGGATGCCCCAGGCGCGGGCGGTGACGGCGGCGTGTTCGCCCATCGACAGGCGGGTGCGCGGCTCGGCGTTGCGCGGGACGTCGGGGACGAGGTGGCCCGGACGCACCTTCGCCAGGGCCTTGAGGCGGGCACCCGGCGACTTCGCGCGGCGGGCTTCGAGGAGGATGCGGCGCAGGGAGTCGTTGACGCCGAGGGGCGCGTCGCTGGCGGTGTCGGCACCGCCGGCGACGGCCGATGCGGTCTGGCCGAGGGCGATCTTGTTGGCGGCGGCGATGACGGCCTGGAGGCCGGTGCCGCAGGCCTGCTGAACGTCGTAGGCGGGGGTGCGCGGGTGGAGTTCGGAGCCGAGGACGGTCTCGCGGGCGAGGTTGAAGTCGCGGCTGTGCTTGAGCACGGCCCCGGCGACGAACTCGCCGACCGTGCCCGGCTCCTGGAGCCCGTAGCGCTCGACGAGGCCGTCGAGGGCGGCGGTGAGCATCTGCTGGTTGGAGGCGGTGGCGTAGGGGCCGTCGGAGCGGGCGAAGGGGATGCGCGCTCCGCCGACGATCGCCACGCGCCGCACCGACGGGGACAGCTGCTGGGGGCTCATCTCGACCTGCTCCTCGTCTGTGACGTAGCCTTACCTCCGGTAACCTTACTCCAGAGTAAGCAGCCCCTGCTCCGCAGCCCCACTCCTGCCTACTCTGGAGTAAGCAGGAGTGGGGCTGCGGTGAGCCGTCCTCGGGAACTGGGAGTCGTCCATGGCCGACCGCTATCTGCGCTTGACCGGCACCGCGCCCGGCCGCTTCCTCACCCGCCGGCTGGGCCTGCCGCAGCCCGCGGCGCTGACCCGCTGGTCCGCCGAGCGGCCCGCCCTGGACGGCGGCCTGCTGCAACTCACTGCGGG
>NZ_JBEXSH010000338.1:0-8629 GCF_040613555.1 Streptomyces sp. NPDC006265 | reverse complement strand
CTTCCGGCCGGCACGCCGAGAGCACGCACCGGACGCCGCTCCTCAACGGGCAAACGTTGCCTGCCGCGGCACTAGCCGAGCTCGGCCTCCTGAGCATCCGGACGCACGTGCCCCGGGCGCCCGGCGTCGCGCCGATCGAGCGTGACCATCCCGATCACCGCTCCCTCGAGATCGATGACGAAAACGCCCGGGCGTCGCCCGGGCACCTCGGGCACGGCGCGCTCGAGCTCGTCACGCGGCCGGGAGCCACCGACGTAGGTGCCCACCTCAGGCGATGCGAACAGCTCGATGACGGCGGCACGGTCGCGGGACTCGGACGCGCGAAGCACGAGCCGTTCGGTCCTCAACGGGGCAGGTGGCCAGGCGCGGGTTCCGAGTTCAGCCATTGGGGGGCAACCTATTGCAACCCCCAGTGCCCGTCGGCGGGTTGCCGGACGTCAGCGCCGCCGCGCCAACGCCAGCACGCTCAGGCCGAACATCAGCACGCCCAGGGGGAGATGGAGCGACGGGACGTGTGCGATGCCGAGTACGACCTGGACCGAGGCGAGTGCGAGGAATCCAGTCGCGTGCCAGACAGGCCGGGACGAGCCGCCGCCGGGCTTCCACGCCAGCACCGCGGCGAGCAGGTACAGCATCGACGCCCCGTACATCACCCGGGCTCCGACACTGTGCAGCACCTCTCCGTAGGACGAGGTCAGCAGCAGTCCGGCGGAGACCGCCTGGAGGAAGATGGTCAACGTCTGCAGGGCGATCGCGATCTGAAGGAACGTGGATCCGCGCTGCGCCGTCACTGTCACCTGAGTGGCCATGTCACAGTCCTCTCTTCCGCCGTCGGGCGGTAGATCGATAAGGTCTCACCAGCCCGACGACACGAGGCTGCGAAAGGTAAGGCGAGGGGGACGCCGGAAGCATGGGGACGGTCAGGACCGGCGCGGATGAGATGGCGGGCGAGCAACGCCAACTGATCAACGTGGCGTACCGGTTGCTCGGCTCGGTGACCGAGGCCGAGGACGCCGTGCAGGACGCCTACGCCCGCTGGTACGCGCTGCCGCGAAGCCGGCAGAAGCAGATCCTGTCGCCCGGGGCCTGGCTGACGACGGTGACCAGCCGCATCTGCCTGGACCTGCTCGGCTCGGCCCGGGCCCGCCGTGAACGCTACGTCGGTGCGTGGCTGCCCGAGCCGCTGCCCGACCGCACCGAGTGGGGGCACACAGGCGGCACCGGCCCCGCCTGCCGTGCAGACCCCGCCGACCAGATCGTCCTGGACGAGTCGGTGTCCGTGGCCTTCCTCGTCGTCCTGGAGTCGATGACACCCGCCGAGCGGGTGGCGTTCGTCCTGCACGACGTGTTCCGGTACCCGTTCGCCGAGATCGCGGACGTTCTCGGCCGAACTCCCGCCGCATGCAAGCAACTTGCGGCCTCCGCCCGGCGGCGGGTGAGCGTCGCGCAGCCTCGGGCGGCGGAGACCGGCCAGGCCGACGTGGTGCGGCACGTCAAGGAAGCGTGGGAGAGCAAGGACATCGCGGCCCTCGTCAGCGTCCTCAACCCGGCGGCCGTGATGACCGCTGACGGTGGCGGCAACGTCGGTGCCGTCCTGCGCCCGGTCGAAGGTGGTGCGCGCATCGCCCAGTACATGGTCGCCATCGCCGACAAGGCCCCGGGGCTCGAACTTCTGGAACGGTCGGTCAACGGGATGCCGGGCCTGGTGGCCCAGCGCGCCGGAGCCGTCATGACCGTGGCCGCGTTCGCCGTCTCCGACGGCCGTGTCACCCGCATCTGGGCGGTCCGCAACCCGGAGAAACTGCGGCCGTGGGCTCGGGGTCCCCGAGACCTGTAAAAGACCCGTGCGCGGAAAACAGCGAGATGGGGTCACGCGCATGAAGAGCACACGTTCGACGGGGCCCACGGGCTTCAGGTAGCCCGCCAGGAGATCCCTGGCGGTGACCGTGAACGGAGTCCCGTGGCACGCACCGCCCATCACATCCGCCCTCCGCGCAGCCGCAGTGTGGACGACCACTCACCAGGCAAACCGTGGCATTCCGTTGTCCTCCACGACCTCAGGTACAGCGCACGCGGCCTCACCGACGCGACACGGCAGTCCAGAAGGCCCCGACCTCGCGCGGTCCACCGCGCCGTGGACGTCTACTCGTTCCCTCGATACCAGCGGGACGGCTCCGTGGCACAGTGGTCGGCGATCGAGGAACGCCGGGCACGACAGCGGCTGCGAACCCAGGTGGGGACTCTTCTGAGGCTGGTGAACACCCCCGTCGGCGAACTCGCACTCGACGCCGCGGACACGGTGGACATACCGCCGGCACGCCATCGTCGCGGCTCGCTGTGGCTCGCGTAGCGGCCTTCCGGACAACCGCGCCGGCCTGACGCACAGTCATGACCATTCGGTACCACGCGCCGTGACATCGAGGCCGACTCCGGCAGCGGCACGCCGCTGCGGGGAGAGGTCACGCGCCGTCACGGAGCCGGCCGGATGATCAGTCGGCGAAGTAGGTCGTGCCGAGGTGCCGGTTCCGCCATCGCGTCTCGTTCGTCGACGGCACCGGCACCGGGAGGAGTGTCAGCACTTGCCGTCCGACACCTGAATACCCTTGTCGGCGCCCGCCGTCCGGCTCACGATGCCCGGCACGCAGGCGGCCGTGTCGAGGCTGAAGGAGTACGGGATGCCGACCGTGGTGTTCGACTTCGGGTCGGGACCCGCCGGGTGGTTCTCCTTGCCAGGAGTGGACCAGGACACGTTGTCGAAGACGTTGCCGCTGACCTGCCAGTAGCCGGCCGCGTCGGTGTAGAAGGTGCCCAGGACGTCCTTGGAGTCCTCGAAGTAGTTGTTGTCCACCTTGGCGCGGGCACCGGCCCGGGAGTTGATGCCGGACTTGTTCAGCTTCACATAGTGGTTGTTGTACATGTGGGCCGTACCGCCGCGCAGCAGCGGGGCGCGGGAGTCGATGTTCTCGTACCGGTTGTGGTGGTACGTGAGGAAGCCGTTCGACGTGTCGCTCTCGCTGTTCCCGACCAGGCCGCCGCGGCCGGAGTTGCGCAGGATGCTGTAGGACAGCGTCACGTACTGGGTGTTGTCCTTGACGTCGAACAGGCCGTCGTAGCCCTGCGACTCGCCGCCCGACGCCTCCAGCGTGACGTGGTCGACCCAGACGTTGCGGATGTTGCGCTCCATGCCGATGGCGTCACCTCCGTTGGACGTGGGGGAGCCGGACTTCTTGACGTTCCGGACCGTCACGTTCTGGATGATGACGTTCTTCGCCTCGCGCAGGTGGACCCCCACTTGGTCGAAGAGGGCGCCGCCGCCGACTCCGACGAGCGTGATGTTGCTGACCTTCTTGAGTTCGATCACGCCGTCGGCCGTGTCGCAGCTCTTGCCCGACACCTTCTTGGTGTTGCCGTGGTTGATGGTGCCCTGGACCTCGATGGTGATCGGGGTGCTGGCGCTGGCCCGGTTGCACAGGGCCGCGTGGATCGCGGTGCCGGTGGTGGCCCGCACCGTCTGCCCGCCCGCACCGCCGGTGGTCCCTCCGTTCTGGGTCGCGTAGCCGGTGACGCCGCCGGGTGCGGCCGACGCCTCGGGCATCGACACGAGCGTGCCGGCCGCGGTCGCGAGGACCATCGTGGCCAGCGCCGCGTGGAGCCGTAGTGAGACTGGTCGATCCATCCTGGCCTCCCCATTCGTCTTCGAAATGCCTCTTCGACATGCCGGGTGGTGCCGTGGTGCGCGTCCTGAACCCGCGCCGGGCCCGTTCGAGGAGATGAACTCCTTACGTGTTCGGGCCAGGCGCCACCGCGCGGAAAGCGCTTTCTTGGAGGTTAGGAGGGTTGCCGTGGACGCGTCAATGGATGTGTCCTTGATTCCTGTTCAGAAGTCTGAACGAACTCCTGGTGTGCGAAGGAGGCACGGATGTGTGTCACGGCGTCGCACCGCGCAGCTCGGGGATGTGGCGCTGCTGCGCGCTGGGGCTCGCGCCCACGCTCCCGTCCTGAGACGCCTCATCGGCTGGGCCTGAACTGCTCCGTAGCGTGCCGCGATGCATCCTGCCCACTTCCGATCAACTTCGTTCACCCCCCGCCCGCTTCCCTGCGCATTCCTTGGGAAAGGCTGATGTTGGTCATCTCTGGCTCTGGCGACCGGAGTCACAGACCTGCTCTCGGTCGGAAGAAGGAGCAACCTTTGAAGAACGAACCCATACCGCGGGCGAGCCGGCGAGTCACGAATGAAAGGGTGCAAGGCCCGCTCGTCGCCCCCAGCGGCACACAGTTCGCCTTCCGGGACGCGCCAGCCCTGTGCGTGACTTCGACGCGGGTACTCGCTTGCGTTGCGTGCCGGCGGCCTGGCGGCCGATGCTGTGGTAGCTGCCGCCGGGCACGAGCCGAACGGCTACTTCGCCGGAAGGCCTCGTACGGCTTGCCTGGCCGGACATTGCCGAGCGCCTCGATTTCGACAGCGAGGCTGGTATGTTCTGCGCGGTCGGGAGTCCGAGCGACTTCGCGCGATTCAGGACGGCGATCGAATCCGTTGTCACGAGCCCCGAGGCGGTCCGCGACATCATGGCCCGTGCGGAGACTTCGGGCTTCGAGTTCGACGACCAAGGGCTGTCCCGTAGCCCGTGGCGGTCAGCGGAAGATGAGCTCGACCTCCTTCTCCGAGCAGGACCTGATGACGGTGCCCAGTTGGCGCACGGCGTCGACGCGTCGCTCAAGAACGGGATCCCCCACCTCGTGCTGCCGCTGGTCGGCGAGTGCTGCCAGCACGGCCGCGCATCGAGCGGGCGCGAGAGAGCCCTGGTCTGGATGAACGAGGAGTGGTGCCGGCGTGGTCGAGATGCTGCTCCACATGCGGTCACCACCGAATCCGTTCATATCCGCCGGGGCGAACCCTTCTGCCTGAGCCAGCCACTCCCTGAACGTGTTGAAGCCGGTGTAGGACCAAGAGTCCGCCGGGGCCGGCCGTGGAGCCTGCCGTTGGAAAACCGGACCCTGCTGGTTGCGACGCATGGCGCACGAACCCGACCATACGTCAGCTGGTGCCGCTCTTCGGGGCTTCCGGATCGACGGCGGACCGTACCATCGATCACCTCGGGTTGATGCTCGTCCTGCAGCCCCGCAAGCGGTCCGCGAAGGGCACCGTACTGGCACGTCGTCGCCCGCATGAAGACGTGGAAGATCCTCCCAAAGGTCAAGTGCGGGACATCCCTCAGGCGTCGGTGGTCCGCATCCCGGGCTGCGGATGCCGACCAAGGAGTTCGGCAAGGCCCTGGCGGGACGCGGCGAGGACCACGCGGTCTTCAGGCCTCAGGACATAGCCGGGGTGGAGGTCCCACACGAGTTCACCGGCACGCTGTACGCCCTCGTGCGTCGGTAGGGCGGCGAGGTCGGGCAGGCGCTCGCCCGGTTCCGCCGTGTCGAGTGCCAGGACTCGCCAGGCTCCGGGGCGGAAGGACTCGGCGATGGTGCGTCCCTCCAGTTGCGGGTGCCCGGCGACGTTCAGGGCGGCGAAGAGCAGTACGCGGCGTTCGACGGGTATGGCACCGAGGACCTGTCTGCCCGACATCGCTCCGGCGAAGGCGGGGGCCGCGAGGCTGGAGACGCTGCGGCTGCGGGTGAGGGCTCGGGGGTGGGCCGTGCGCAGGGTGCGGTGGACGACGCTGGCGAAATCGTCGTCGTACAGCCGCAGTGCCACCCGCAGGTCCCCCTTGATCGAGCGTGCGTACAGGGCGGCTTCCAGGTTCGTCGTGTCGCTGCTGGTGAGGGCGAGCAGGGAGTGCGCGCGGTGGATCTTGGCGGCTTCCAGCACTCCTTCCTGCGTGGCGTCTCCGATGACGATGGGAACGCGCAGGCGACGGGCGAGCGCGATACCACGTGCTTCGGGGCCTTCTTCTACGCACACCACGGGGATGTCGAGATCTCGGAGTCGGGCCAGTACGCGGGTGCCGACCTTGCCGAGGCCGAGCAGGACGACGTGGCCGGACAGACCACGCGGCGGTCGGCGCAGCGCGGAGGCGGTGCGAAAGGTGCCGAGTGCCTCCAGGACGGCCGCGAGCAGTACCGGCATCAGCAGCAGTCCGGCCAAGCCGGCGAGGAGTTGGAGCACCCGGCGTGCCGGGGGCTCCTCCAGGGCCGGGTCGCCGATCGCGAAGAGGTCGAGCAGCGTGAGGTAGGCGGCGTGCAGCAGACCGGCCAAGCCGCCGGGTTGATCGCCGGCGGTCAGCCAGGATGCGAGAGTCACGCCGATGATGCTGGTGAAGAGCCCGGCCAGGGACCAGCGCAGCCGGCGCGAGAAGAGGGACCCCAGCGGCAGTCCGCGCCCGGCCAGCCGTCGTGCTGCCGAACCGGAGGGGGTGTGCGTGACGGTTTCGAGGACCACCGTGCCTCGCCCGGTGGCGGCGGCGACCGTGTCGTCGTCGGGCAGGAGGAGGGGGGCTTCTCCGCCGCTGATGTCCGAACCTTCCGCTCCGGCCGGGTTGCTGGTGGTCGAGGACAGCAGGGCGAGGGTGCACAGGCCGGGATCGGCGACCCGGCCGTGGTCGGGCGGGGTGCGTTCCACGGCGCGCAGCAGCAGCCCGTCGGCTTGGACGACCTTGCTGGTGCCCGCGACAGCGGTGGCCGCGAGCGCGGGGGCCGCGGTGTCGGCGTCCGAGAGGACGGTGGTGGAGGTGTCCAGAACTTCGGGGTCCAGGCCCGGGACGGCGAGGGTGGCGGCCTGGTCGAGAAGATCCTCCAGGTGCTGGCCGAGTTTGCGGTTGTACAGCCGGATGACCAGTCGCAGCCGGGGGTTGAGACGGCGGGCGGCCAACGCTGCCCGGACGTTGGTCTCGTCGTTGTCATGGACCAGCGCGATCGCGGCGGCCTCGCGTACGCCCGCCTCGGCAAGGGCGCCTTCGTCGAGTTCTGCGGCCTCAACGACGCGGGCCGTGGCGGAGTCGTCGAGGCCGCTCGAGTCCGCATTGCGGCTCAGCGCAGCCTGCATCCTGGCGAGCAAGGCGGCGGCACGTGTCGAGCCGGTGCCGGCGCCGACCCGTCGCGAGGGCGGCACGACGAGAGTGACTTGCTCCCGGTACACCGTGACGAGTTCGGCGGCCAGTCGTTCGGCCAGTGCATCGTCGCCGCACACGATCATGTGCTCCCGACGCGGCACGCTACGTGCGGGCTGAGGGAATGTGATCACGCCGAACGGCTCCTCGGGTCGAGCGGGTCAGGCGGCGCAGATTGGTTCCGCCTTCTCTCATGAAGATCGCCGACCAGGCTTCCCGGCACGCCGCTGGGAAGGTTACAGGCTCCTGACAGCGCGTCATAGAGCATCGGGGGATCCCAGGGTGGCCGGCCGCTCGAATGTTCAGTACATGGCATCCAAGCCGCGTGAAGATTGCCGGAACCAGGCAATGCCTTCCCTGATGTTCGCGCGTGACGATGCCTCTGACCACGGGGGGCGCGAGGAGAGGCGGTGTGCGCGGGGGGCCTGGTTTCTGGTGCTCGGCATTGCGGGGGGTCGCCCTCCTTGCTCTGTCGTTCGCCCTCGACGGCGTACTCGACGGCGTACTCGACGGGGTCGCTGTGCTGGACGGCCCACTCGACGGGCTTCTGTCGCTGCCCGTGATCGCCGGGTTCGTGTCCATGCTCGGCTTCTGCGGGGCGATCGTCCTGGGCACCACCGGGCCGGGCGCGGTGGGGGCAATGCGGGTCGGGGTGCCGGCCGGTGTCCCTCACCGGCTGGTTCTCCCACTGCCTGAGCCGGGCACTGATGGGGGACTACTCCTGCGGAGCTGCTCCGTGAGACCAGGACCTGATCGGTGCGTCCGGCTCGGTGGTGACCTCGATCCCCGCGGTGGCTATGGCGAGGTGCTGGTGCACCGGGCCGGGCAACCGGTGAAGCTCTCGGCGAAGAGCCCGGTTGCTGTGGCTCGGGGGGCCGAGGTCTGGGGCCAGAGGGCACTGTCGCAGTCGGCGGTGTCCGTCCGCCCGGTGGAACGCCGCCCCGGCGAATCCGCTCGCTCCTGCCTGCTGCGCTGCCGCCCTGCCGTCGCGCCGTTCACATGGACACACCCTTACCGAAAGCCGTCCTGAGGAAGGGCTGAGGGGACAACACACGGCCTTCACCAGCATCGCCTGCACCCTCATCGGCCACCGCCGACTCGTCAATGGACCCGGCCTGCCAGACCAGCGAGGGGGGGAAGCGATCGCATGCCGGTTTGGTGGTGGGTGCTCAGGGCAACCCGGTCGACGACGGTCGGTCGGCGGTGCGGGAGGTACACGTGGCCAGCGTCTCCGAGTTCGTTGCGGCACGTCTGCGGGCGTGGGAGGTGGATCGCGTGTTCGGCTTCCCCGGCCGAGACGTGGACATGTTGATCGCGGCTCTGACCCGGGGCCGCGAGAGCCCCGAGTTCGTGCAGGTGCGGCACGAGGAGTCGGCCGGCCTGATGGCCTGCGCCCACGCCAAACTCACGGGACGGGTCGGCTGCTGTCTGGCTCCGTCCGGTATCGGCGCACTCCATCTCCTCGGCGGCCTGTACGACGCGGCACTGGACCGACAGCCGGTGCTGGCCCTGGTCGGGCAGGAGAGGGCACCCGCTGACCGCGGTGAGCGACGGCGCATCATCGGTGGCCCGGGCCTCTT
>NZ_JBEXSH010000337.1:0-8689 GCF_040613555.1 Streptomyces sp. NPDC006265 | reverse complement strand
AGGTCCAGCCGCTCCGGTTCGATCCCGGCTCGGATGTACATCCGGCGGCTGGTCGCGGACAGCACCACGACACGGTCCGCGCGGCGCAGCAGTGGATGGGCGGCGGCTCCGCGGCGCCCGGCCCACGCCAGTGGCGCGGTGGCCACGGACGAGTTGCGGTAGCAGCCGTTCCGCAGCCCGGCCCAGCGGTCGCCGTCGGGGCACCGGGTGCACATCGCGCCGTTCCGGTACAGCGTGGCGGCGGCGCACAACGGCCGGTAGTTGTGCACCGTGGCGACGATGGGGCCGTGCCAGCGCCGCAGCCAGGAGCTGCCGAAGTTGGGGAAGAGGTTGTGCACATGGACCACGTCCGGGCGCAGCCTCCGCAGGTCGGCCAGGGGGGACCGGCCTCGTCCGCTGCTCACGGTGACGGCGGCACGTAACGGGTAGAAGGGGGAGCTGCCGAGTTCGTCGGTGTGCGCGGCCACGAGATGTGCCTCGTGCCCCGCTCCGGCGAGGGCCGCCAGCTGATCGGTCACGGTCTGGTTCTCGCCGCTGGGAGTGGCTGAACTGTAGAAGCTGTGCACCACGGCGATACGCAAGGACGACGGCGGCAAAGCCGTACCGGGAGCCATCAGCCGTGAGTGAGGGTGTAGTTGCGGGCCTCCGCGTGGCGCACCACGTAACCGGCGTCCTCCAGCCGGCGGAGCCGTCGGCGCAGGGACCAGGGGCCTTGCGGGGTGTCGAATTCGATACAGAGCACTCGTGGCAGTGTGCCCTCGGCGAGAATCCGGTCCAGCACTGGTCCTTCGGCTCCTTCGATGTCCATCTTCAGCAGGTCGACCCGCTGGTGTCCCAGCATCTTCATGAAGGTGGTCAATGTGTGGCATTGGGCGTCGAACCCGGGCCCCTGACCGCGGACCTCGGTCGCGGAGTGGGACACGTGCGCGGGATCGGCGGGTGGATGGAAATGCAGCACCGAGTCTTCCTTCCACATCCCGAAGGGGAGGAAGTGCCATCGCGGTTCGGTGACTCCTCGGGCGAACGCGACCGAGCGGGGGGTGGGGTCCATGGCCCAGACCTCACAGCCGAAGCGCCGTAGGAGGGCGAGGTCGAAACTGACGTCCTCGCCCGCGCCTGCCGCGTAGACGACGGAATCCTCGCTGATCAGTTCGGTGGGGACCCACCACCCTCCGTAGTCGCTGCCGAACCGCTCCAGACCGCGAACCGGGCGGATACGGGTCAGCCACGGCACTGCGACTTCCGCGGTCTTCAGCTTGATCCGCCGGGTGAGGTGTTTCGCCGCCATACGCGTCACACGCGTTCCGTGGCGACGAGGCCGAAGGTCGTCGGCGGGAAGAGGCGCTCTCCGACGGCCTGAAGCAACCCCGACTGGGTGGACCAGTAACGCCGGACCTCCACCGTCGCGAAGTGGGGGGCCAGCAGGTCACGCAAGGCGTCCTCGTCGACGCCGTCGCGGACGACGTGGTACTCGACCATGTCGGCCTCATTGGTGTCGTCGTAGACGCCGCGTACGCGGCGCAGGCGGGTGGCGAGCCCGCGCCGGAGCTCGCCCTGACCGAGGCGCCAGAGGAAGTACGCGTTCCGGTCCAGGCTCATCGACACCCTGGACCGGCGGGGGTACCACAGGGGGTCCTGGGCGCTGAGGAACGCGCCACCGGGAACGATGCTCTCGATGAGCTGCTTGACGGTGCCGAGGTAGTCCGGGATGTGGTGCAGCACGGAGACGCACACCACGGCGTCGAGCGGCCCGGCCTGGCAGGCCGCGGTGCCGTCCTCGTCGTGGATCACGGTGACATGAGGATTGCGCTGGAAGCGGCTCCGGAGGAAACGGACGCTCGGCTCGCTCATCTCCGTCACCATGACCTGCGCGCCCGCCGCCACCAGGTGATCGGTGAAGGTGCCGTGTCCGGCTCCCAGTTCGAGCACCCGGCACTGACCGTTCCGGTCGGTGACCTGTTGGACCAGCGTGTGCAGGTCTGCGATCAGCCGGTCGCGAATCGTGTGGTGGCGAATGTGGGGGGAGCCTGCCGCGTAGTCGTGCCCGACTCCGTGCTCGCGCTCCTGCAACTCTCCCATCGAGGGTGTGACCGGTGGGATCGTCATGGCCGCCCCTCAGGGATCCGGGCCGGGATGTCCCGGCGGTGGCGGACGAGCCGGCCCGATTTCAGGTGATCGGATGCTCGGACCACCCCACCGCTGCCCGTTCGCACCGGGCGGGACGCCTGGCGCACCACCCCGTGGACGAAGCGCGCGTTGCCGAACAGGTACCGGCGCCACAGACGGCGTGGTTCACAGCCGAACCGGAACAGCCATTCCAGCCCGTTGTGCCGCATCCAGTGCGGTGCCTGTGGCTTGTTGCCGGCGACGAAGTCGAAGGCCGCGCCCACGGCCACCGCCACCACGGGCAGGGCGTCGCACAGTTCGGCGGCCCAGCGGTCCTGCTTCGGCGTGCCGAGTCCGACCCAGACGATGTCCGCCGCGGCGGAACGGATCTGCTCCACGTGCCGGAGCCGTTCGTGGGCGTGCAGGGGCCGGAAGGGCGGGGAGCAGGTTCCCACGATCCGCGCTCCGGGATAGCGCCGCCGCAGCTCCCGCTGGAGTGCGTCGAGCACCTGGGGCGTGGAACCGAGAAGGTAGTGGTTCACTTCCGTGTGCTGAGTCAGGGCGAAGACGTCCGTGAGGAGGTCGGGACCGTACACACGTGTGCTCGGCAGCACGGCGGTGGGGTGGAGAAGTCGGTTGGCCCACACGACCGGCTGCCCGTCGGGCAGGTTCAGGGCGGCCGAGCGGAGGATGTCGCGCAGCTCGGGGTCCCGGTCGGCAAGGGCGAGCGTGTAGGCGTTGGACAGGTGTACGTCACTGCCGCGCCGGCTGCCGGATGTGCCGGGTTCGTCGGTGAGCCCCTGCCGTGCCTCGCGCATCAGGCCGGCCAGGTGCACGACATGGCGGGCCGCACTGTCGCGGGTGTGCGCGGTGATGGGCACGCCGAGGCATTCGACCACGGGAGCGGTCACCGGCCTCGTCCCGCTGCTCGGAGGGGCACTCATGAGGCGGCGGCGGAGCTCGGCGTGGATCCGGCGGGCCGCGGGCCGCTCCCGGCGCACTCCCCGACGGACAGACGGTGGCGGAAGTACGTGACGGTGTCGCACAGGCCGCGTTCCACGGGAGTCGTGGGTTCCCAGTTCAGCAGCTCGCGGGCCAGGGCGATGTCCGGACGCCGCCGCCCGGGGTCGTCCTGGGGACGGGGGATGAGCGTGATCTCGGAGCGGGACCGGGTGAGCTTGCCGATCCACTGCGCCAGCTCCAGCATGGAGACCTCGTGGGGATTGCCCAGGTTGACGGGTCCGCAGTGGTCGCAGGCAAGCATGCGCAGCAGGCCTTCGACCACATCGTCGACGTAGCACAGGGACCTGGTCTGGTTGCCGTCGCCGGTGACCGTGATCGGCTCTCCGCTCAGCGCCTGGCGGATGAAGGTGGGGATCGCCCGCCCGTCGTCCGGGCGCATCCGCGGCCCGAAGGTGTTGAAGATGCGCACGATCTTGGCGTCCACACCGCGGCTCCTGCGGTACGCCATCGTCAGTGCCTCACCGAAGCGCTTCGCCTCGTCGTACACCGAACGTGGGCCTACCGGGTTCACATGTCCCCAGTAGCTCTCCGGCTGCGGATGGACCAGCGGGTCGCCGTACGACTCGGAGGTGGAGGCCAGCAGGAAGCGGGCGCCCTTGGCGGCGGCCAGATCCAGGGCGTGCCAGGTGCCGGCCGAGCCCACCCGGAGCGTCTCCAGGGGCAGTTTCAGATAGTCCGCGGGCGACGCCGGTGATGCCATGTGAAGCACGGCGTCCACCGGCCCCGGCTCGTCCAGGCCCTGGGTGATGTCCCGGTGACGAAACTGGAAGCGCCGGTCGCCCGTGAGGTGCTCGATGTTCTCGGGGCCTGACGTCAGGAAGTTGTCCACGCAGACGACTTCGTGGTCCGCCTGAAGCAATCGTTCACACACATGGGAGCCGAGAAACCCGGCCCCACCCGTCACTACCGCACGCATGCAGGTCCTCTCGGCCGCTCCGCCCAGGCTGGTCGCGAGGGCGAGCTTCGGTGTCATTGCCGAAGCATGGATCAATGTCGTGTTTCTATTTCTTAGTCAGGAATAGTCCGATTGAGATGTTCTACGGGCCAAATGCCCCTGAACAAGGACACCTTTCACCCGTTCCGCCGCAGAAGACGAAGGGATGAGCGATGCCGGTATCCGCTGCGAAGACGGCTCCTGACCGGCCGGCTCCCTGGGGGCGCGCGCACGGGGGAGTGCGGGCCGCCAAGCGGTTCATCGACTGCGCGGGGGCCGCCGTCCTGCTCCTGTTCGTGGCGCCGGTGCTGATCGCCGCCGCCGTCGCGGTGAAGCTCGACAGTCCCGGCCCGCTGCTGTTCCGTCAGCGCCGCACCGGCTGGCGGGGCAAAGACTTCCACGTCCTGAAGTTGAGGACCATGCACGTCGGTTCGGAGCGGTTGCGCGTCGCCATGGAGGAGTCCAACGAGGCCGACGGGCACCTCTTCAAGATCCGCGAGGACCCGCGGGTGACCAGGGCCGGGCGCTGGTTGCGACGTTACTCCCTGGACGAGCTGCCGCAGCTGGTCAATGTGCTGCGGGGGCAGATGTCCCTGGTCGGCCCCCGTCCGCTCCCGGTCGTGGACTCGGCGTTCACCGGGGAGGCCCGGCGCCGCCTGCTGGTCCGCCCCGGGATCACCGGACTGTGGCAGGTGAGCGGACGGTCCGACCTCGCCTGGGAGGACGCCCTGCGTCTGGATCTCGAGTACGTCGACACCTGGTCGATCAGGCTGGACCTGGAGATCCTCTGCCGGACCATCCCCGCCGTGCTGCGCGGTGACGGCGCCTACTGAGCCGGCTCCAGCGCGACGCGCGGAGGGTTCACCTCCACACCCGGCGCCCCACAGGGCGTTGCGGAGAGCCCGTGGCCCCAGCGAACGAGATCAGCCAGGGAGTGACATCAGATGTCCGAGACTCGCCGTGACGCGTCGCGGGGGCAGCAACCCTCGTCCGGTGCGGAGCGGCCCCGATGGAATCCGCGCCGGTGCACGGAGTGGGTCCTGCCCGCCGTCATCGTCCGCCGGCTGCGCGACCGTCGCGTCAGGGTGCCGCTGTACGCCGCGGCCGGACTGGTCCTGGCCGGTGCCGCCTGGATCGCCGTCACCGGAGTACTCGCCCGAAATGAGCTGCTGGCCGCCCAGGGAAGCCTGGAGACGCTGCGGCGGCACCTCGCACAGCCGGCAGCGGCCCCGGCCGCCGCTGCCGGCCCGCCTGCGGCGCTGTCCGCAACAGTGCAGAACGCGGTGCGCGACGCCACCGGCCACACCGCCCGGGCGCATCGGCTCACCACCGGCCCCGCCTGGTTCCCGGCGGCGCACCTGCCCGTTCTCGGCGGCCCCCTCCGCACCGTGCGCGGTATCGCGGAGGCCTCCGACCGGCTGACCCACGACGTGCTCCCTCCCCTGGCGCGCACCGTCGCGGAACTCGATTCCACCGGGACGGACGACGGCCGGCACCTGAACCTGTCCGCGCTGCGCCGTGTGGCTCCCCTTCTCGAACAGGCCTCGCGCAGCGCATCGAGGGTGCGTGCCGACGTCGACGGCCTCCCGCACGGCACCTGGCTGCCGGCCACCGACCGGGCGCGCACCGAATTCGCCCGGCAGCTCGACCGGATCACCCCTCTCGCCCACGATGCCGCCGCGGCGGCCCGGTTGATGCCCTCGATGCTCGGAGCCGACGGGCCGCGACGGTATCTGGCGGTGTTCGAGAACACCGCCGAGGCTCGTGGAACGGGTGGGCTGCCCGGAGCCTTCGCGGTGCTCAGGGCGGAGCGGGGCCGGCTGAGCTTCGAGCACTTCGGCAACGACACCGAGCTGACCGAGGCCTCCACGGACGTCGACCTGGGAGCGGAGTTCAACGGCCTCTACGGCCCCAGCGAACCGACCCGGACCTGGGTCAACTCCAACATGAGCCCGCACTTCCCGTACGCGGCGCGGATCTGGGCCGCGGCGTGGCAGCGGCACAGCGGCCAGCGGGTGGACGGCGCCTTCGGCCTGGACCCCGGTGCGGTCTCCGGGCTCCTCACCGCCTCCGGCCCTGCCCGGCTGCCCGACGGGAGCGCCGTCACCGCCCACAACGTCGTGGATCTCAGCGAGCGCGCCAGCTACGCGCTCCACCCGGACTTCAAGCGGCGCAAGGCGTACTTCCTCGATGTGGCGCGCACGGTGGCCATCCGGCTGCTCGGCGCGTCGACGGACCCCACGCGCCGGACCGCACTCTTCTCGGCACTGCACCGGCAGTTGGAAGACGGGCGGATCAAGGTGTGGAGTGGGCACGCGGCGGAGCAGCGCGAGCTCCTGGCGCGGTCGTTCGGCGGAGCCCTGCCCGGAGGATCCGCTCCACTGGCCGGACTGGTCGTCAACAACGCGGCAGGCACGAAGCTCGACTACTACCTCGACCGTCGGCTCACCTGGGCACCGGGCCGGTGCGTCGACGGCCGGCGCGAGGTCACCGTGACCGCGCGCCTTGCCAACGGGGCTCCTGTCTCGGGACTGCCGCCGTACGTCGTCCAGCGAGTGGACGACCCGCCCTACGACACCCGGCCGGGTGACAACCGCCTCCTGGTGTCCTATTACGCCAGCGCCGGCGCCACCCTGGACGGTGCCACCCTGGACGGGCGCTCCGTTCAGCTCAGCCACGGCACCGAGCGGGGCCACCCGGTCTTCACCCTCGACGTGGAGCTGCCCGCGGGCGCCGCACGCACCCTCGTACTCCACTTGTTGGAGCGTCCCGCGGACCGGCCTGCCTTCGTACTGCGTCAGCCCCTGGTGCACCCCCTGCGGGCCAGAGCGCTGCCGGGCGGTCCGTGCACCGGCTGATCCGCCTGCTCAGCGGTACGGGATCCGGTTCCGGGTCGCCAGGGCCAGAACGCACGCCTCGCCGACGCCGAAGGCGGCTCCGGCCGACTCGGCGATATATGTCACGTTTTGACCGTGTATCGCAGATACGATCACCAAGCTCTCGAATACCAATGTTGGCGCCGTTTTGCACACCTGGGGTGGATACCTTGGATCTGTCCGACTACCTTCGGTTCCTGGTCAGGCGCTGGCGCATCATCGCGGCGCTGGGCCTGCTGGGAACAGCCGTCGGCGTGTTCGTCACCCACACCACCACACCGCAGTACCAGGCCACCTCGACCCTCTTCGTGTCGCTCCAGGACTGGGACGACACGGTCAAGCTCAATCAGGGCAACAGCTTCGCCCAGGCTCGCGTCCGCTCCTACGCGGAAGTGGTCAGCAGCCCTTACGTGACCGAACCGGTTGCCGAGTTTCTGCGCCTGGACATGACGCCCTCACAGCTGGCCCGGAAGATCACCACAGAGGTGCCTCTCGAAACGGTACTTCTCAAGATCACCGTCACCGACACCAAACCGGTCCGGGCGGCCCGGATCAGCAACGCGGTCGCCCACCGCTTCGCCGAGGTCATCGCCAAGATCGAACGACCGGAGGGCGCCCGGCTCTCGCCCGTCCGGCTGAGCATCACCGAGCACGCCACCACGCCCAAGACGCCGACCTCCCCGAGCCTGGTGCTCAACCTCGCACTCGGGCTCGTGGCCGGCCTGGGGCTCGGTACCGGCCTGGCGGTCGCGCGGGAGTCGCTGGACACCTCGGTGCGCAGCCGCAACGACCTCGCCCGGTGTCTCGCCGACACCGGCGGACCGGCCGTACTCGGCAGTATCGTCCTCGACCAGAGTGCCTCCCGGCACGCGGTGGCGGCGGACAACGACGCGTTCGGCCGGCGGGCGGAGGACTTCAGACGGCTGCGCACCAACCTCCGGTTCGTCGACATCGACGCTCCGCCCAAGGTCATCGCGGTCACCAGCGCGGTGCCTGCCGAGGGGAAGACGAGCATCTCGATCAACCTGGCGTCCTCCCTGGCCGAGTTCGGTTCCTCGGTCTGCCTGGTCGACGCCGACCTGCGGCGCCCCAGCGTGGCCTCCGCTCTCGGCCTGGTACAGGACGCCGGACTGACCACCGTGATGATCGGCCAGGCGGACGCCGAGGACGTGATGCAGTCGGCGGGCGCATTCTCGGTGCTGGCCAGCGGGGTGCTGCCGCCGAACCCCGCGGAGATGCTTGGCTCGGAGCAGTTCCGCACCGTGGTGCGCTCGCTCGCCGGCAGGTTCGACCATGTGGTGATCGACACCGCGCCGGTCCTCCCGGTCGCGGACACACCGGCGATGGCCTCGGCGGTCGACGGCTACCTGCTGGCCGCCCGGTACGCGAAGAGCTCCCGGGGCCAGGTCACCGACGCCGTGCGCGCCCTGCAAGACATCGGTGCCACTGTGCTCGGCAGCGTCCTCAACATGGTGCCCGCCAAGCGCGACAGCGAGCAGTACGGCTACGGCTACCGTCCCAAGACCTCGGGACGCCGGGAGCGGCTCCGGCTCCTGGCCCGGCTCATGCTCCGGCCACGGCTGCGCCGCCGCGGCAGGCCGGCGACGATCGGCGCCTTCCCCGCGCCGGCCGCACCGACGGGAAAGGACACCACGCCGGTGGCCTCGTACGGGCGCCGGTCAGGTGTCCGAGGCGGAGGCCGAGCTGCGGGCCCAGCAGGCCGAGCGGGAGCGCATCGAGCAGCGCAAGG
>NZ_JBEXSH010000336.1:0-8705 GCF_040613555.1 Streptomyces sp. NPDC006265 | reverse complement strand
CCCACTCGCCGCACCGGCCGAAACCCCGAGTACGTCCTGTACGTGGGCTTCCGGCCGGCACGCCGAGAGCACGCACCGGACGCCGCTCCTTGACGTGCAAACGTTGCCTGCCGCGGCACTAGGCCCTCCGACGGGTGCGGTGCCGTGGGGGCTGATCGCGC
Source organism: Streptomyces sp. NPDC006265 (assembly GCF_040613555.1). Classification (NCBI taxonomy): domain Bacteria; kingdom Bacillati; phylum Actinomycetota; class Actinomycetes; order Kitasatosporales; family Streptomycetaceae; genus Streptomyces; species Streptomyces sp. NPDC006265. The sequence goes on along the minus strand of NZ_JBEXSH010000336.1, from coordinate 8,544 downwards.
CCACGCGGCGGAGCCGGCGCATCGGCACAGCCCCGCGCCCCCAGGACAAGAAGGGGCGTCCGACACCGGCGTAATCTGTATCAGGATCTCCGCCCGGTCAGTTTCAGGAAGGCGTACAAGACGTCATGGCTCAGCAGGACACCGATCAGCAGCGCGCGGGTGTGCTCCCCGTCGATGACGAGGGGTACGTGATCGACACGGCGGACTGCGAGGAGCGCGAGGCTGCCTGGCGGGAGCGGGGGAACTCGCGGCCGATCACCGTCGTCGGGAACCCGGTGCTGCACAAGGAGTGCAAGGACGTCATCGACTTCGGCGACGCGTTCCAGCAGCTCGTCGCGGACATGTTCGCCAGCCAGCGCACCGCCGAGGGCGTGGGCCTCGCCGCCAACCAGATCGGTGTGGACGCGAAGGTCTTCATCTACGATTGCCCCGACGACGAGGGCGTCCGGCACACCGGCGTCGTCTGCAACCCCAAACTCGTCGAACTGCCCGCCGACAAGCGCCGCCTGGACGACAGCAACGAGGGCTGCCTGTCGGTGCCCACGGCGTACGCGCCGCTCGGACGGCCCGACTACGCCGAGGTGACCGGGCAGGACGAGAAGGGCAACCCGATCAAGGTGCGCGGCACCGGATACTTCGCACGCTGTTTGCAGCACGAGACGGACCACCTGTACGGCTACCTGTACATCGACCGGCTCTCCAAGCGGGAACGCAAGGATGCACTGCGGCAGATGGCCGAGAACGAGCCCCGCTACCCGGTCGTGGCCAACGACTGAGACCTCAGCCTCACCAGGCACACGGCGTCTGTTCGGGTTTCCCACCCAGAACAGACGCCGTTCGCCTGTCCGTCGCACGTTCGATCGCTTCTGCTCTCCAGGCGATCCGCCGGTCGTCACACAACGGGAGGTTCCCGGCACTGTGGGGGAGTGAATGAAGCAAATGCGTTCCCAGAGCGGCCAGTTGTAGTGCTGAATGGGATGAGCGGGGTATGCAACGGCGCACGCCCGGCACGAAGGGAGGGGCGCCCGCGCCAACTGGCGGCTGAGGAGGGGTTAGTTCGTGCATGCTTTGTCACACGGCACCACATCGACACCGGTCACGATCGCAGTTCCACCGTCGCTCTCTCTCCCGGTGATCGAGGCGGAGTTTCCCCGGCAACTCCACCCGTATTGGCCGAAGTGCCAGGAGAAGACCCGGGCCTGGCTGCTCGAAAAGCGGCTCATGCCGGCGGACAAGGTGGAGGAATATGCCGACGGCCTTTGCTATACCGACCTCATGGCCGGGTACTACATCGGCGCCTCCGACGAGGTCATGCAGGCGATCGCCGACTACAGCGCGTGGTTCTTCGTCTGGGACGACCGTCACGACCGCGACATCGTGCACGGCCGTCCTGTCGCCTGGCGGCTGCTGAGGGACCGGCTGCACGCGGCCCTCGACTCCCCTGAGGAGCACCTGCACCACGAGGACGCACTGGTCGCCGGGTTCGCGGACAGCGTGCTGCGGTTGTACGCGTTCCTGCCCCAGACGTGGAACCTCCGGTTCGCCAGGCACTTCCACGCGGTGATCGGCGCGTACGACCGGGAGTTCCACAACCGCACCCGGGGAATCGTCCCGACGGTCGAGGAATACCTGCAACTGCGCCGGCTCACCTTCGCGCACTGGATATGGACGGACCTGCTGGAGCCGACCGCCGGCTGTGAACTCCCCGACGCCGTGCGAAAACACCCGGCGTATCGGCGGGCGGCGCTGCTGAGCCAGGAATTCGCCGCCTGGTACAACGATCTGTGCTCGCTCCCCAAGGAAATTGCGGGCGACGAGGTGCACAATCTCGGAATCAGTCTCATCACTCACGAGGGGCTGACTCTGGAACAGGCCGTCGTGGATGTCAGGTGCCGAGTCGAGAAAAGTATCACCGATTTCCTCGACGTCGAGCAGGAAGCCTTACGGTTCGCCGACGACCTCGCCGACGGATCCGTGCGGGGGAAGGAATTGAGCGCCGCCGTGCGGGCCTGCCTGAGCAATATGCGGAACTGGTTCAGTTCCGTCTACTGGTTCCACCACGAGTCCGGCCGGTACATGGTCGACAGCTGGGACGACCGGTCCACGCCCCCGTACGTCAACAACGAAGCGGCAGGTGAGAAATGACCGTCGAGTCCGTGCAGCCCGAAACCCCGCCCGCCGTGGAGCTGCGGGAACCGCCCCGGGCGGGCGGAGGTGTCCCCGTGCTCGGGCACGGCTGGAAGCTGGCCCGTGACCCGCTGGCCTTCATGTCCCGGCTGCGCGAGCACGGCGACGTCGTGCGGCTGAAGCTCGGGCCGAAGACGGTGTACGCGGTCACCGCCCCGGCCCTGACCGGCGCCCTGGCGCTGAGCAACGACTTCATCATCGCCGGACCGCTGTGGGAGTCCCTGGAGGGTCTGCTCGGCAAGGAGGGGGTGGCCACGGCGAACGGCCCGCGCCACCGGCGCCAGCGGCGCACCATCCAGCCCGCCTTCCGGCTCGACGCCATCCCCGGCTACGGCCCGATCATGGAGGAGGAGGCACATGCGCTGACCGAGCGCTGGAAGCCCGGTGAGACGATCGACTGCACGTCGGAGTCGTTCCGGGCGGCCGTGCGCATCGCGGCCCGCTGTCTGCTGCGGGGCGACTACATGGACGAGCGGGCGGAGCGGTTGTGCGTCGCTCTCGCCACCGTCTTCCGTGGGATGTACCGGCGGATGGTGGTCCCGCTCGGGCCGCTCTACAACCTGCCGCTCCCGGCCAATCGCCAATTCAACCGCGCATTGGCCGATTTGCATCTCCTCGTCGACGAGATCGTCGCCGAGCGCAGGGCATCCGGTCAAAAGCCGGACGATTTGCTGACGGCATTGCTGGAGGCGAAGGACGAGAATGGCGACCCGATCGGGGAACAGGAGATCCACGATCAGGTCGTCGCCATCCTCACCCCCGGCAGTGAAACCATCGCCTCCACGATCATGTGGCTGTTGCATATGCTCGCGGAGCACCCCGAACACGCCGACCGGGTCCATGACGAAGTGCAAGCCGTCACCGGCGGGAGGCCGGTGGCATTCGCAGACGTCCGAGGACTCAGGCACACCAACAATGTCGTCGTCGAGTCCATGCGTTTGAGCCCGGCCGTCTGGATTCTGACGCGCCGGGCGGTGCGGGACACGGAACTCGGTGGATACAGTATTCCGTCCGGGGCGGACATCATCTACAGCCCGTACGCGATCCAGCGCGACCCGAAGTCGTACGAGCGGCACCTGGAGTTCGACCCCGACCGCTGGCTTCCGGACCGGGTCAAGGACATTCCGAAGCACGCCATGAGTCCCTTCAGCGTCGGCAACCGCAAGTGCCCCAGCGACCACTTCTCGATGGCCCAGCTGACGCTGGTCACGGCGGCGCTGGCCACCAGGTACCGCTTCGAGCAGGTGGCGGGATCGAAGGACGCCACCCGCGTCGGGATCACGCTCCGGCCGCACGACCTGCGGGTGCGGCCGGTGGCGAGGTGAGAGCGCCCTCGGGCTCAGGCCGCCTCGGGGCCTCTGAACGTCCGCCGGTAGGCGTTCGGGGTCGTCCCCACCGCCCGGACGAAGTGGTGGCGCAGGGTGGCCGCGTTGCCGAATCCCGTGCGGCCGGCGATCGCGTCCATGGTCTCGCCCGTCGCCTCCAGCAGCCGCTGGGCCAGCAGCACGCGCTGGCGCAGGATCCAGCGGTAGGGCGTGGTCCCGGTCTCCTGCTGGAAGCGGCGGGCGAATGTGCGTGGGGACATGTGGGCGTGGACGGCGAGCTGCTCGACGGTGACCTCCTCGTCGAGATGGCGCTCCATCCACGCCAGCACCTCGCCGATCGTGTCGCCCTCGGAGTGGGGGAGCGGGCGCTCGATGTACTGGGCCTGGCCGCCGTCGCGGTGCGGTGGCACCACCATCCGCCGGGCGATCTTGTTGGCGACCTCGGTGCCCTGCTCCTTGCGCACCAGGTGGAGGCAGGCGTCGATGCCGGCGGCCGTGCCGGCGGAGGTGATCACCGGGTCCTCGTCGACGTAGAGCACGTCCGGCTCTACGGCCACGCGCGGGTACTGCCGGGCGAGGTCCTTCGCGTGCTTCCAGTGCGTGGCGCACCGGCGGCCGTCCAGCAGCCCGGCCGCGGCCAGCACGAAGACACCGGAACAGACGCTCAGCACGCGCGCACCGCGGTCGACCGCGTGACGCAGGGCGTCCAGCAGCTCCGGCGGGAACTCCCGGGACGCGTAGCTGTACCCCGCGGGCACGGCGATCAGATCGGCCGTCTCCAGCCGCTCCAGGCCGTGCTCCACCTGGAGCGAGAAGCCCGAGTTCATGCGCAGCACCGGGCCCTCGGCCGAGGCGACGGCGAAGTCGTAGACCGGCAGGCCCTCGTCGCTCCGGTCCGTGCCGAAGACTTCGCACACCACGCCGAGTTCGAAGGGGTTCACGCCGTCGAGGAGGGCGACGGCCACGTTCTGCAGCATGGATCCAGTGTGCCTCGTCCGTGGCAGTAATTCGAGGGTCTACGGCAGTACTGCCACTGACGGTAAGGAGCAATCGGCGCGACAGTGGTGTCCATGAACACGAACCAGATCGAAGCACTCATCGGACTGACCGCCACACTCGGGATTCTGGTCCTCCTGATCCTCCCGTCCGTGATCGGCCTGGTGCGCGAGAGGCGCATCGACCGTCAGATCCGGGAGGCCCAGGAGGCCCGCGAAGAGGTGCCGGCTCAGAAGTCCTCGTCCAGGTCGACGGTGCCCTCCACCGCCACCTGGTACGCGGAAGGCCGTCGCTCGAAGAAATTGGTCAACTCCTGAACCCCCTGGAGCTCCATGAAGGAGAAGGGGTTCTGCGAGCCGTGGACAGGAGTGAAGCCGAGGCGGGTGAGCCGCTGGTCGGCGACGCACTCCAGATACTGCCGCATCGACTCGGTGTTCATGCCCGGCAGGCCGTCCCCGCACAGGTCGCGCGCGAACTGCAGCTCGGCTTCGACGGCCTCCCGGAGCATGCCCTCCACCTCCTGCTGGAGCTGGTCGTCGAACAGCTCCGGCTCCTCCTTGCGGACGGTGTCGACCACGTCGAAGGCGAAGGACATGTGCATCGTCTCGTCGCGGAACACCCAGTTGGTGCCGGTGGCCAGGCCGTGCAGCAGCCCCCGGCTGCGGAACCAGTAGACGTACGCGAAGGCGCCGTAGAAGAACAGGCCCTCGATGCACGCGGCGAAGCAGATCAGGTTGAGCAGGAAGCGGCGGCGGTCGGCCTGGGTCTCCAGCCGGTCGAGCTTCTCCACCGAGTCCATCCACTTGAAGCAGAACGAGGCCTTCTCGCGGATGGACGGGATGTTCTCCACGGCCGCGAAGGCCGCCGTGCGATCCTCCGGGTCGGGCAGATAGGTGTCGAGCAGCGTCAGATAGAACTGGACGTGCACGGCCTCCTCGAAGAGCTGGCGCGACAGGTACAGCCGCGCCTCCGGGGAGTTGATGTGCTTGTACAGCGTCAGCACCAGGTTGTTCGCGACGATGGAGTCGCCCGTGGCGAAGAAGGCGACCAGCCGGCCGATCAGGTGCTGCTCCGCCGGTGACAGCTTGGCGAGGTCGGCGACGTCCGAGTGGAGGTCGACCTCCTCCACGGTCCAGGTGTTCTTGATGGCGTCCCGGTAGCGCTCGTAGAAGTCCGGGTAGCGCATGGGGCGCAGGGTGAGCTCGAAGCCGGGGTCGAGAAGGTTCTGGGTGCTCATTACTGGCAGGCCTCGCAGGACTCGGGGTTTTCCAGGGAGCAGGCGACCGCTTCGGGGTCCGGGGTGGCCTGCGCGGGGACAGTGGCCTGGGCGGCGCGGGCGATGCGGGTCGCCGGGCGCGAGCGCAGGTAGTACGTCGTCTTCAGCCCGGACTTCCAGGCGTAGGCGTACATCGAGGAGAGCTTGCCGATGGTCGGCGTCTCCAGGAACAGGTTCAGGGACTGGGACTGGTCCAGGAACGGGGTCCTGGCCGCCGCCATGTCGATCAGGCCGCGCTGCGGGATCTCCCACGCCGTGCGGTAGAGGGCACGCACGTCCTCGGGGATCCAGGCGAAGCCCTGCACCGAGCCGCTGGCCTCGCGCAGGGCCTCCCGGCTGCGGGCGTCCCACACGCCGAGCCGCTTCAGCTCGTCCACCAGGTAGGAGTTGACCTGGAGGAACTCGCCCGACAGCGTCTCGCGCTTGAACAGGTTGGAGACCTGCGGCTCGATGCACTCGTAGACGCCCGCGATGGAGGCGATCGTGGCCGTGGGGGCGATGGCGAGGAGCAGCGAGTTGCGCATGCCGGTCGTGGCGACGCGCTCACGCAGGGCCGCCCAGCGCTCCGGCCAGGTGAGCGCCACGTCGTAGTGGTCGGGGTGCAGCACGCCCCGGGCCGTACGGGTCTTCTCCCAGGCGGGCAGCGGTCCGTTGCGCTCGGCGAGGTCGGCGGAGGCCTCGTAAGCAGCCAGCATGATGCGCTCGGCGACACGGGTGGAGAGGGCCCTGGCCTCGGGGGAGTCGAAGGGCAGGCGCAGCTTGAAGAAGACGTCCTGGAGGCCCATCGCGCCGAGGCCGACGGGGCGCCAGCGGGCGTTGGAGCGGCCCGCCTGCTCGGTCGGGTAGAAGTTGATGTCGACGACCCGGTCGAGGAAGGTCACGGCCGTACGGACGGTCTCGTCCAGCCGCTCCCAGTCCAGGTCACCGGTCGATGTGTCGACAAAGGAACCCAGGTTGACCGAGCCCAGGTTGCAGACCGCCGTCTCCCCGTCGCTGGTGACCTCCAGGATCTCCGTGCAGAGATTGGAGGAGTGGACGACATGGCCCGCTTCGGCCGTCTGGTTGGCGGTGCGGTTGGCGGCGTCCTTGAAGGTCATCCAGCCGTTGCCGGTCTGCGCGAGGGTGCGCATCATGCGGCCGTACAGCTCACGGGCGGGGAGGGTCTTCTTCGCGATCCCCTTCGCCTCGGCCGCCCGGTACGCGGCGTCGAACTCCCCACCCCACAGGTCGACCAGCTCCGGCACGTCCGAGGGGGAGAACAGCGACCACCGCGCGTCGGCGTTCACGCGCCGCATGAACTCGTCCGGTACCCAGTGCGCCAGGTTCAGGTTGTGCGTGCGGCGGGCGTCCTCACCGGTGTTGTCGCGCAGCTCCAGGAACTCCTCGATGTCGGAGTGCCAGGTCTCCAGGTAGACCGCGGCCGCGCCCTTGCGCCGACCGCCCTGGTTCACCGCGGCGACCGAGGCGTCGAGGGTCTTCAGGAACGGCACGATGCCGTTGGAGTGCCCGTTGGTGCCGCGGATCAGCGAACCGCGGGCGCGGATGCGGGAGTAGGCGACTCCGATGCCCCCGGCGTGCTTCGACAGCCGGGCCACCTGGTGGTACCGGTCGTAGATGGAGTCCAGCTCGTCCTTGGGGGAGTCGAGGAGGTAGCAGGACGACATCTGCGGGTGCCGGGTGCCCGAGTTGAAGAGGGTGGGGGAGGAGGGCAGGTAGTCGAGGCGGCTCATGAGCCCGTAGAGGGACGCCACCTCCTCCAGTGCGCGGGTGGTGTCGTCCTCGGCGAGGCCGCTCGCCACCCGCAGCATGAAGTGCTGGGGCGTCTCGACGACCTTGCGGGTGATCGGGTGCCGGAGCAGGTAGCGACTGTGCAGCGTGCGCAGGCCGAAGTAGCCGAAGCGGTCGTCGGCGCCGGTGTCGATCAGGGCGTCGAGCCGGACCGCGTGCAGCCGGACGAACTCGGCGGTGCGGTCGGCGATGAGGCCCTCGCGGTGGCCCACCGCCACGGACTCGGTGAAGGACGTGACGCCCTGCGAGGCGGCTTCCTCGCGGATGCCGATGGTCAGAAGCCGGGCGGCCAGTCGGGAGTAGGCGGGGTCCTCGGAGATCAGGCCGGCCGCGGCCTCCGTCGCCAGCTCCCGCAACTCCGCTTCGTCCGCGGCGGCGGACCGGCCGCGCAGCGCGGCGGCGGCGACCCGGCCGGGGTCGGCGTCGGGGAGGTCGGCGGTCAGCTCGGTCAGGGTCCGCAGCAGTGCGGTACCGGGAGCGTCGTGCTTCTCCTCGGTGGCTGAGACCGGTTCGGCTGGCGCGATGGTCACGTGGGGCTCTCCCTCGCTCGGCACGGGGGCCTCGTCGAGGGCAGGGGGCAGCACACGAGCGCACGCGGCGTCGCGTCCACCGGCCCATTCCACGAGGCCCGGACGTCAGGGCACACCGGCCGGGTGGCCGGGTGCACTGTCGGCAGGTCCTCGGACTGACGCTTGTGCACGAAACATGCACAAGTACACCGTTGCGGGACAGTTCCGGATTCGCACCGGATTCCCCTGCGGTGACAGCGAGCATGAGCATACATCTTGTGTTGGGTTTCGACGGGGGGAGTGCCGACCTCGGCCTGTCGCCAGGGGCAGGGTTCAGAGCCGCTCGGGCGTCCGGATGCCCAGCAGGTCCATGCCCCGGTGGAGCGTGCGGGAGTCGAGCTTGCACTCGTCGGCGAGCGGCCCCACCACGGCGATCCGGGTGGCCGGGGCGAGCGGCAGCACC
>NZ_JBEXSH010000335.1:0-8722 GCF_040613555.1 Streptomyces sp. NPDC006265 | reverse complement strand
ACTCGGCGTCCTTCTCGGGAACCGCGCCCAGTCCGACCGCCAGGACGAGCGGTGTCTTGAAGCCGGACGGCGCCGGCAGCTTCGTCACCTCGCCCTCGCCGCCGGAGGCGCCGAGAGTCTCCAGAACGCCGGCGAGCCTGCCGTCGTACGCCTTGTCCACGGCCTCGGCGCCCGGTGCGACGACCGGTCCCTTGGCACCCTTGGCGACACCGATCACGATCGCGTCGGCCCGCAGGCCGGGCGCCGCGGAGGTGCTGAGAGTGAGAGCAGTCACGGTGGTGAAATCTCGCTTCCGATGTGAAGTTGCAGTGGTCGAACGGTGTGGGTCGACCGGGCCCGACAGCCGACCCTAAGGGTCGGCCGGCGATCTCCCGCCTGCCCGGCGGGCGGACGACGGGGAGACTGCCGACCGACCCTAATCCGACCTCAGGGTCCGGTAACCACGGGGCCTTCCCCGGTGCGGCGAACACTCGACGACGAGACTACGCGCGTGGCCCCGTTCGCTCATTCCTGCGGGCGTTCACCTGTCGGTGGCGTAGTGGCCATTTCTTGATCCCTCACACCGGTGAACCGGGTCACACTCGTCGCGATCCGGTGAGCACCCTGCTCGCCGCGGTGACGGCGGCAGGCTTGATCACGGCCGGGGCGACGGCGCCCGGGGCTGCCGCGGAGGAACCACGCATCGATCTGAAGGTGCTGGTGGTGGGCCATGGCGACAGCACCGTGAAGGCCGTCACCGTCCAGCTCAAGAGCACGGGCATCCCGTACACGACCAGACCTGGGCGACTCCGGCCGGCCGACGATCACGGCGGCGTTCCTGAGCGACACCGTGGGCGGTCCGCCCCCGTGCCAGAGTTCCAGGGCGTCGTCCTGAACGAACGAGGCTCCCTTCGGCGCGGGCTCCGCCGAGCAGACCGCGCTGGAGACCCACGAGCGGACCTACCGCATCCGGCAGGGCGACGCCTGCACCCGGGCGCACCCGGGGGTCGGGCTCGACCACACCAGCGAGGGTGGCCGGGCGGGCACTCTTGACGCCCGCGAGGCATCCGTCACCGCGGCCGGGAAGGCCGGCTTGTTCGGCTACCTCGACGACGCGTTCCGTTTCGAGGACAACGCCCCGGCCGTGCAGGAGAGTTACGGCCGTGCCGCCCGGCCCCGCACCGGCTTCACCAGCTACGTCGGCATCCCCGTGTCCGGCGGCACCGGACGTGGCAGCCTCGTCGGCGAGTACGCCCACGACGGCCGCCGCGAACTCGTGGTGACGTTCGCCTGCAACAACACCCAGCGGCAGTTCCGGTTACCGGCCCGCGGCATCGTGGAGGGGCTCACCCAGGGCGTGCACCTGGGGCAGACGCGCCACTCCTTCGCGGTGCACGTCGACGACGTGTTCGCCCCGGACAGCCGCTGGGGCTCCGCAGGCAACCGCACCCCGGGCGACTTCGACTGCGCGAGCGGCGAGGGCGAGGGCACCACGCCGGTCCGCATGACCGCGGACGACGCCACCCACGCCGCCCAGTGGCAGCGTGAGCACGGCTTCACCATGGACATGGTCTTCAACGCCGGTTCCGGCGCGGAGTGGAAGACGAGCACGGCGGCACCGACGCCCCCGCCACCCGGCTGCTCGCGGAAGGCGCAGTACCGCTGGGCCAACCACACCTCCACACACCCGTTCCTCGCTGCGTGCAGGACACCACGAGCTGGTGTACGACATCCCGCCCGACGCCGACCCGGAAGCCCTGGCCCGGGCGCGCGGTGCGGCGCTGCACTGCGCGGTCCCCGGAACCGGAGATCATCCTTGGGGCACGCTGCCCCACACCCTGGAGAACACCCCGTGAGACGCCCGTCCCTGCTCGTCGCCCTGCTCGTCCTGCTCCTCGCGGGCTGCGCCCAGACCCCCGACGACAAGCCCGGCCCCCGCTGGCAGCCCCGCCCCGGCACCGCCTGGCAGTGGCAGCTCAGCGGACGCCTGGACACCTCCGTCGACGTGCCGGTCTACGACATCGACGGCTTCGACCACTCCGAGGACACGGTCACCCGGCTGCACCGCGACGACCGCAAGGTCATCTGCTACCTCTCCACGGGCGCCTGGGAGGAGTTCCGCCCGGACGCCGGCGACTTCCCGAAGACGGTCCTCGGCCGCGGCAACGGCTGGACGGGCGAGCGCTGGCTCGACATCCGGCGCACCGACGTCCTGGAGCCGCTCATGGCGGCCCGGATCGACATGTGCCGCGACAAGGGCTTCGACGCGGTGGAGCCCGACAACATGGACGGCTACCGCAACGACACCGGCTTCCCGCTCACGGCCACCGACCAACTGCGCTACAACCGACTCATCGCCCGGCTGGCCCACGACCGGGGCCTGGCCGTCGGCCTGAAGAACGACCTGGACCAGATCCCGGAACTGGTCGGGGACTTCGACTTCGCGGTCAACGAACAGTGCGCCCAGTACGGCGAGTGCGCGGCCCTGAAGCCCTTCACCGCCGCGGGCAAGGCCGTCTTCCACGTCGAGTACGAACTCCCCACAGCCCGCTTCTGCGCCGACTCGCGCCGCCTGAAGCTGAGTTCGCTGCTCAAGAAGTACGAGCTGGGGGCGTGGCGACGGGCCTGCTGAGCCGGATGCCGGTGACGGCGGTGCCCGCGACCCGGTCGGCCAGCGACCGGCCGGCGGGGGAGAGGACCGGCAGCGCGTTCAGCAGGAACAGCAGCACCGCGACCGCCCACACCAGCACCGACAGCACGACCTGCCCCTCCATCAGCAGCACGCAGGCCACGGCGTACACGGCGACGTCCGCGACGGTGGTGATCGCGGCCCGCCGCGCGGCCCTGACCCTGCGCGGGAGGTTCGGGGAGACTCTCAGCCCGACCAGGGCCTTGCCGATCGTGCGCCCGGCCAGGGCCAGACAGGCCCACTGGTAGAGGAACACCGTCAGCACCAGCAGCCCGAAGGCCTGCTCGACGTAGAGCACAGACTTGTTCCACAGCGAGAATCCCAGGTTTTGGGAGGCGTCGAGCACGTCACCGCGCGAGGTCAGCAGGTCGAAGCCGCCGCGAGTGGCCAGTTCGGGCACGTCGGTGACGAGCGCGGAGACCCGGTGGAAGGTGAGCACGGCGAGCGCCGAGGCCAGCGCCACCACCAGTGCGAAATCGACGACCCAGGCCGTGGCACGGCGCAGCTTCGGCATGAACATCCCCCGATCGTTTGTGTATCGGGGCAGGAAGCTAGCGGCTGGGAGGCCGGTGCACGAGGGGGACGAGGAGATCGTTTCAGCCCAGTGACAGAACGACCAGCGCCGTGGTCGCCGCCGTCTCGGCCAGACCGCCGAAGACGTCCCCCGTGACACCGCCGAAGCGCCGGGTGCAGTGCCGCAGCAGGGCCTCGGCGGCGGCCAGGGCGAGGACGACCGCGAGCACGGCCCGGATCACGTCGTACGGCCCGAAGAGGGCACCGGCCGCCGCGGCGGCTCCGGCGACGGCCACGGCAGCGACCGCGGCCCCCCACAGCGGCACCACACCCGCGACCGCCGCCCCCACCCCCTCCGGCCGTGCAGCCGGCACCCCGGCCCGGGCCGCCAGGGTCAGGGCCAGCCGGGCGACGGTCGCCGAGACCACGGCGGCGCACGCGCCCCGGGCCCAGGAGGCGTCGTACGCCTGGGCGAGCGCGGCGACCTGCGCGAGCAGGGTGAGGGCGAGGGTGATGACCCCGAACGGCCCGATGTCCGACTGCTTCATGATCCGCAGAGCGTCCTCGGCGGGCTTGCCGCTGCCCAGCCCGTCAGCGGTGTCCGCGAGCCCGTCGAGATGCAGCCCCCGGGTGAGGACGGCCGGCACGGCGACGGTCGCCACGGCGGCGAGCGGGGCGCCCGCACCGAGGAACAGCAGCACCAGCCCGAGCCCTGCGGCGGCGGCACCCACCGCGAGACCGGCCGACGGGGCGCACAGCATGCCGTCGCGTGCGGCCTCCCGGTCCCACCGGGTCACCCGGACGGGAATCACCGTGAGGGTGCCGAAGGCGAAGCGGAGGCCGTCGAGGGGCGAAGTGGTGGGCACCGGCGCAGGCTACCGGCCGGTCAGGAGAGCGGGTGCGGCGGCCAAGGATAAAGTTCGCATATGGGATGGCTTGAGCGGAACATCATCGAACCCGGCAAGCTGCCGCTGCTTCTCGCTCTCGTCGCCTTCGTGGCGACCTTCCTGATCACCCGGCTCATCACCCGTCTCATCCGGGCGGGCAAGGGCCCCTTCGGCAACGTCAGCAGCGGTGGCGTCCACGTTCACCACGTGGTCCCCGGGGTCATCCTGACGATCATCGGCGGCTTCGGCGCGGTGGCGGGCGGCCAGCACGGCTTCGGGTCGTACCTGGCCGCGGTCCTGTTCGGTATCGGCGCAGGCCTCGTCCTCGACGAGTTCGCCCTGGTCCTGCACCTCGCCGACGTCTACTGGACCCCGGACGGCCGCAAGAGCGTGGAGATGGTCGTCCTCACCGCCTCCCTCGTGGGCCTGCTCCTGATCGGCTTCTCGCCGCTGGGCGTCGACGATCTCAACGACGACCAGCAGCAGAACCGCGCCGTCGTCCTCGTGAACATCCTCGTGAACTTCGCGTTCGCCCTCATCGCCCTGTTCAAGGGGAAGATCCGTCTCGCGGTCGTGGGCGTGATCATCCCCTTCATCGCCCTGGTCGCGGCCGTACGGCTGGCCACCCCCACCTCCCCGTGGGCCAAGCGGTTCTACCGCAACCGGCCCCGCGCCCGGGCCAGGTCCACTCTGCGCTCCTACCACCACGATCGCCGCTGGGCGGCCCCCTCGCGAGCGTTTCACGACTGGCTCGGCGGCGCGCCCGACCCCGAGCCCGCCCGCTCCCTCGAACGCCGCTGACGCAGTTCGCCCACCGCGCACAGCACCAGCACCACCACGATCGCCGCGAGGTGCTCCTTGCCCGCGAGGTTCTCCTTGAGTGCGACCTCGACCACCATCGCCGCGATGACCACCGAGGCCGTGAGGTACGCCCGGTAGCGCCAGCCCAGGAAGACGGCCAGGCCCACCACCGCCGCCGACGGCCCGGTGTCCACGACCCAGGCGTCCGAGGCGGGCAGGCCGAGCGGGGAGTGCGGGCCCAGCCCGATGCCGAGGCGCGCGTACAGCGTCCCCGCGAGCGTCGCGGCATAGGCGATGGCCAGCGCCCGCCACCAGCCCAGGCACAGCTCGGCGATGCCGAACACCAGCAGGATCTGCACGAGCGCGCCCCACACCGGCAGATCCAGCGCGGGCACGAACAGTGACAGCGGCGTCCGCAGCAGCGCCGACCACAACGGGTCCTCGGCCCGCACACCGCCGACGTTCTGCACGAGCTGATAGCCCCACGACTGGTTGTGCACGACGTGCAGCACGGCCGTGAGGCACACGGCCGTGACGGCCATCGGCACGGCCCGCCACCGCCGCGCGGCCAGCGGCCCGCGCACCGCGCCGTACAGCGCACCCCATTCGGCGCGGGCCCAGCGGGCGAGCGTGGTCATCGGGCGGTCGTCCTCGTCCGTGCGTGGATACGTCTGAGGGTGTCTGTGACTCAGTCAAACCGACACCACGTTCCAAGACCGACCGGTACGGGACGAAGTTGAGCCAGGAGTGAGTGACCTGGATCTCGATGCCGCTCGTGCGCTCTGCGGGCTCCTCTACTGCTCGGCGGGCGCCTCGGAGACCTCCGGCCCGGCCGGCTCCGCGGGCTGCTCCCCGGGCTCCTCGGACTCCTTCGGCTTCTCGGGCAGCTCCGCGGCCAGCGCGGCGGCGCCCTGCACGAGCGGCAGCGCCAGCAGACCGCCCGCGCCCTCCCCGACGGTCACCCCGTGGGTCAGCAGCGGCTCCAGGGCCATACGGTCCAGCGCCTTCGCCTGCCCGGGCTCCCCGCTGTCGTGCGCGGCCAGCCACCAGTCCGGCGCCCGGAACGCGATCCGCTGCCCGACCAGCGCGCACGCGGACGTCACGACCCCGTCGAGCACCACCGGCAGCTTGCGCACCGCGCTCTGCAGCAGGAAGCCCGTCATCGCGGCGAAATCGGCCCCGCCCACCGCCGCCAGCAGCTGCAACTGGTCACCGAGCACCGGCCGGGCCCGGCGCAGCGCGTCCCGGATCGCCGCGCACTTGCGCATCCACGCCAGGTCGTCGATCGCCAGCCCGCCACGCCCGGTGACGACCGACGCGTCGACTCCGCACAGCGCCGCGACCAGCACGCCCGCCACCGTCGTCCCGCCGACGCTCACATCGCCGAGCACCACCAGGTCCGTGCCCGAGTCGGCCTCCTCGTCGGCCACCGCGACCCCGGCCCGGAACGCCGCCTCGGCCTCCTCAAGGGTCAGCGCGTCCTCGATGTCGATCCGCCCGCTGCCGCGCCGCACCCGGTGCCGTACGACGTCCTCCGGCAGGCCCTCGGGGTCGCAGTCCAGGGCCATGTCGACGATCCGCACCGGCACGCCCAGCCGCCGTGCCAGCACCGACACGGGCCGGCCGCCCTCCAGCACCTCGCGCACCAACTCCCCGGCGCCGCCTGCCGGCCGGGCCGAGACGCCCAGCTCGGCGATGCCGTGATCACCGGCGAAGAGCACCACCCGCGGCCGCTCGACCGGCCGGACCGGCACCGCGGACTGCGCCGCCGCCAGCCACTCACCCAGTTCGTCGAGGCGGCCCAGCGATCCGGGCGGCACGATCTGTCGCTCCCGGCGTGCCTCGGCGTCACGGCGGATCCCGCCGTCCGGACGCTCGATCAGATCGGTGAAGTCGTCGAGATTAAGCGAGCTCATTCGCCGAACAGTACCGGCCCCGGTCGAACAGCACGGCGCCACATCACCACACCGTCACGGCGACATCGTTGCACCCAAGATCGGCATCCCATACGTTCCGTTTTGCAGCGGATTGTCGTACATGGTCGGTGCGACGACCCCGCCGTACCTCCTTGCCGTACGCCGTCGCGCCCGGGAGCCGCTCATGACCGCACATCCCACCCCCTCAGCACCCCCCGTTCCACAAGCGACCACACGGGTCCACGAAACGCGCCGGGAGGACTGCCCCTGGTGCGGCTCCGACCGGCTGCGGAACCGGCTGCGCACCGGTGACCTGAGGCAGTACAAGCCGGGCAGCTTCACCGTCGACGCGTGCCGGGACTGCGGCCACACCTTCCAGAACCCCCGCCTCACGGTGGAGGGCCTCGCCCTGTACCACCGGACCGTGCGCGGGGCGCCCCGGGACCCCGCGAGCGACGGCCTGCTCGCCCTGCGCGGCAGCCCGCGCCGGCACCGCTCGGCCGCCCGCGCGATGCTGCGCTGCGGCGAGCCGGAGAGCTGGCTCGACGTCGGTACGGGCCACGCCGGCTTCCCGGCCACGGCCCGGCAGTTCTTCCCCTACACGTCTTTCGACGGCCTGGACCCCACTCCGCGCGTGGTCCGCGCCCGCACGGCCGAGCGCGTCGAGGAGGCCCACGTCGGCCGCCTGACCGACCCCCGGATCGCCACCCCGCTGCGCGCCCGCTACGACGTGGTCAGCATGCTCCACCACCTGGAGGGCATGCCCGACCCCCGGGCGGAACTCCGGGCCGCCCTCTCCGTTCTGCGCCCGGGCGGCCACCTGCTCATCGAGACCCTGAGCCCCCGCAGCGTCTTCGCCGCCCTGCTGGGCCGCTGGTGGCTCCCCTACGATCAGCCGCGCCACCTCCACCTCCTGCCCCCGCAGAACGTCCGCGCGGAACTGGAGTCGGCCGGCTGCACGATCCTGACGCTCGACCACCGCCCGGTCCATGTCCCCCACGACCTCGCGGGCGCCACGTCCCTGGCCCTCTCCCACGCCCTGCCGGCCCCGGACGCCCCCTGGCGGGCGATCCCCCCGCCCCTCGTCCGGCGGCACACCCGCACGGCCCTGCTCCGTGCGGGCTTCCCCCTGATCGCCGTGGCGGCGCTGGCCGACCACCTCATCGCCCCGGTGGCCCGCCGCACGCGCTTCGCGAACACCTACCGGGTGATCGCCCGCAAGGCTCCGTAGCCCGGCCGGGGAGGAGGGAAGCCGCGGGGCCCCGGTCAGCCCCGCAGCGCCACCGCCTGCCCAGCCACCACCAGCAGCACATGCTCACACTCGGCCGCGAACCCCGCGTTCAACCGCCCGAGTTCATCGCGATAGCGCCGTCCGGACGCCGTCGACGGCACGATCCCCGATCCCACCTCGTTCGACACGGCGACCACGGTCCGCCGGGTGACCCGCATCGCCTCGGTGAGCTCCTGCCTCCGCTCCCGCAGGGCCTTCTCCCCCCGCTCCGCCCACACCGCGTCGTCCCACGCCCCGACGGAGTCCATCGCGTCCGTCAGCCACAACGACAGACAGTCGACCAGCAGCGGCGGCCCCTCCTCCTTCAGCAGCGGCACCAGATCGCAGGTCTCGACCGTCTGCCACGACCCCGGCCGCCGCTCCCGGTGCGCCGCCACCCGCGAGGACCACTCCGTGTCCCCGTTGCGCGACCCGCCCGTCGCCACGTACAGCACGTGCGGAAAGGCCTCCAGCCTCCGCTCGGCCTCCACCGACTTGCCCGAACGGGCCCCGCCCAGCACCAGCGTCCGCCGCGGCACGTCCGGCACGTCCTCGTACGACCCCACCGCCAGCGTCACCCCGTCCGGTACGGCCCGCGCCCCGGCTGCCGCGAGCCGCCGCCCGAGCTCGGGGCCGGGCGGCACGTCGTGGTCCATATGGACGGCGA
>NZ_JBEXSH010000334.1:0-8857 GCF_040613555.1 Streptomyces sp. NPDC006265 | reverse complement strand
GCCCCGCCGTGCTGTTGGATCCGGTGCGCCCTCAGGAACGGTCGTCGTGCCGGGCGGCCTTGTCCTCGGCCTGCTTGGCCTCGACCTCCGGGTCCAGGACCGACGGGCCGGTGCCGTCCACGGACGACAGGTGTCCCGACTCGGGGACCTCCGTCGCGGCCGGGGGCTCCACCAGCCAGTCCGGGTTGGCCTGCTTGTCCCACCACTTCCACGCGGCGAAAGCACCACCCGCCACGGCACCCAGGATCACCAGCGTCTTCATGGCCTTGCCGGCCTTGGCCCGCCGTTCGTGCTTGCGGACCAGCTTCTGGATCTCCTTGGACGTAACCTGGCCGCGCAGCGCGGCCAGGGCGGCCGCACTCCGGGCTGCGGCCTCGGTCGTGACGGGCACGGCGGCGGCCACCGCGTGCTCGATCCTCGGCCTGGAGTACTCCGCCGCCTGGCGGGCGGCCTTGCGGGTGCGCTCGGCGGCTTCCTGGGCGGCCTGGTCGACCTTCGGCGGCACATGCGTGCGGGCCTGCTCCAGATACGGCTGCATATGAGTGCCGTACTGGACGCGCGCCTGCCCTGCGGCCTGCGTCACCTTGGGCGCTAGCCGTACGCGTGCCTCGTGTGCGTAGTGCGCGGCCCTGTCCTTGGCCGTGTCGGCGTAGGGCGCCACCACTTCCGCGGCGTGCAGCACGCTGTCCTTCGCCGAACCGGTCGCGGCGCGCACGCTGTCGATGCGGGTCACGGGTTCCTCCTCCTCGGTGGCGTACGGTATTTCGACTTTCCACCCTTTTACGGATCATGCCTCCTGGCGCACGACCAGGCATGCGCGGAAGGGCATCCGGGTCACGCAAGTCGGCATCCGGAGCCGATCACGTGCGATAGCGGATGAATAGGGGGCAACAGGAGCTTGTCGACGACAATGCCACGGATCGCCGCCCAGCGCCCCCGCCCCGGGAGGACTGGCCTGATTTTCTGCGGGCGCCCGCCGAGGGTTTCCCCCCGCTGCACCGAGGCCGGGCGACGCGAAGGCCGGTCCGTGCGAGGATCAGGGAGTCACGGAAAGACAACGGAAGGCAGATCGTGGCTGAGCAGCTCTATGCCACCCTGAAGACCAATCACGGCGACATCGAAGTCCGGCTTCTGCCGAACCACGCGCCCAAGACGGTCAAGAACTTCGTCGAGCTCGCCCAGGGCGAGCGGGAGTGGACCCACCCGGAGACGGGGGAGAAGTCCACGGACAGGCTCTACGACGGCACGGTCTTCCACCGGGTGATCAGTGGCTTCATGATCCAGGGCGGTGACCCGCTGGGCAACGGCACCGGCGGTCCCGGCTACCAGTTCGAGGACGAGTTCCACCCCGACCTGCGCTTCGACAAGCCTTACCTGCTGGCGATGGCCAACGCCGGCCCGGGCACCAACGGCTCGCAGTTCTTCGTCACCGTCTCCCCGACGGCGTGGCTGAACCGCAAGCACACCATCTTCGGCGAGATCACCGACGCGGCCAGCCAGAAGGTCGTCGACACCATCGCCACGACCCAGACGAACCCCCGCACCGACCGTCCGCTGAACGACGTGATCATCGAGTCGGTCGTCATCGAGACCCGCTGAGTGCGACGGCTCCCGCAGGGCACCATTCGCCCCGCTCATCCGTAAGGATGAGCGGGGCGGGCTTTTCTCACACGACCTAGGGGAGACCATGGACGACCAGGCTGCGGGCAGCCCGCAGGACGCCCACAGCGTCCCCATGTGCTACCGCCATCCGGACCGCGAGACGGGCATCCGCTGCATGCGCTGCGAGCGCCCGATCTGCCCCGAGTGCATGGTCAACGCCTCCGTCGGCTTCCAGTGCCCCGAGTGCGTCCGGACCGGCTCCGGCACGGGCCACGCGCCCACGGCCGCCATGCCCCGGACGATCGCGGGCGGCTCCATCGCCGCCGACCCCCGACTGCTGACCAAGATCCTCATCGGGATCAACCTGGCCGTGTTCATCGCCGTCCAGGTCCACGAGTCGCTGCTCAACGACGTCGTCCTGCTCGGCGCCTGGCCGCCGGCACCCTTCGCGCCCACACAGGGCGTGGCGGGAGGCGAGTGGTACCGCCTGGTGACGTCGATGTTCACTCACCAGGCGATCTGGCACATCGCGTTCAACATGCTCAGCCTGTGGTGGCTCGGCGGCCCGCTCGAAGCGGCGCTCGGGCGCGTCCGCTATCTCGCGCTCTACTTCGTCTCCGGCCTCGCGGGCAGCGCCCTCGCCTACCTGCTGACGTCGCCGAGCACGGCGACCCTGGGTGCCTCCGGCGCGATCTTCGGGCTCTTCGGCGCCACGGCCGTGCTGATGCGCCGGCTCAACTACGACATGCGGCCGATCATCGCGCTGCTGGTGATCAACCTGATCTTCACCTTCAGCCCGGGGTTCAACATCTCGTGGCAGGCCCACATCGGAGGCCTGGTCGCCGGTGTCGTCGTCGGATACGCCATGGTCCACGCTCCGCGAGAGCGCCGCGCACTGGTCCAGTACGGCACCTGCGCCCTGGTCCTGGGCGTGGTCGTGCTCATGACCGTTTTGAGGACGGCGCAGCTCGCCTGACCAGGCGTTGTCCACAGCGGGTGTCGGATCTTGTGCATACGGTGCGGGAACACATGTGCCCCCTGCCGCCGACCTGCGTTTACGCAGGTCAGGCAGGGGGCGAACAGGTTTTCGAGTACCGGTACTTCCGTCATACCGGCGTCAACGTCCAACGGGTTATCCACAGATCGTCTTCATTATCCCCATGTGGAAAACCGCTGTGGATAACTCAGCGAACAGCCCTGGGCAGAGCTGCGTTCACCGTGTGGTGGCCGCTACTTCCACTGGGTCGAGACGCCGAATCCGGCGGCGATGAAGCCGAAGCCCACCACGATGTTCCAGTTGCCCAGCGAGTCGATGGGCAGCGATCCGTCGGTGACGTAGAAGACGACGATCCAGGCCAGGCCGATGAGGAACATGGCCAGCATGACGGGCGCGACCCAGGCACGGTTGCTCAGTTTGATGGCGGTCGTCTGCTTGGCAGGCGGCGGCGTGTAATCGGCCTTCTTGCGGATACGTGACTTCGGCACGAGGGTCTCTCCTGTCGATGCGCTGCGTGGCCGCGCAGGTAACTGGGTCGGTCTCGGGGCAGCGTGAGGGGACTCCGATTGCTCCCCCGGGCGTCCGTTAGCGTAGTGCTTCCGCCGCGCCGAAGGAGATAAGGGTACGTTGAGCAATTCTGCCGACTCCCCCGGGACGGGATCCACCCCTGAGCGCGCGCGCCGTTTTCGGCCCGTGCGCGTCCTCACGGCGGCCGTGTTCGCTCTCGCGGGGCTCATCTTCTTCACCAGCTTCGACACCGCCAAGGGCACCAACATCCGTACGGACAGTTCTCTGCTGAAGCTGTCCGACCTCATCCACGAGCGCAGCCGGGAGAACGGCGAGCTGGACGAGACCAACGGCACCCTGCGCCAGGACATAGAGGCCCTCGCCGAGCGCGACGACGGCAGCACCAAGGCGGAGGACGACAAGCTCGCCGCGCTGGAGAAGCGCGCGGGCACGCAGAAGCTCAAGGGCGACTCGATCTCGGTCACGCTCAACGACGCCCCGCCGGACGCCACCGCCAAGCTCCCCGGCTACCCCGAGCCGCAGCCCGACTACCTGGTCATCCACCAGCAGGACCTCCAGGCCGTGGTGAACGCGCTGTGGCAGGGCGGGGCCAAGGGCATCAAGGTCATGGACCAGCGGTTGATCTCCACCAGCGCCGTGCGCTGCGTGGGCAACACCCTGATCCTCCAGGGCCGCGTCTACTCACCGCCGTACAAGATCACGGCGGTCGGTGACCCGGGCAAGCTGCAGAAGGCGCTGGCGGCCTCCCCGGCGATCCAGAACTACATGGTCTACGTCAACGTCTACGGGCTCGGCTGGAAAGTCGAGGAGAACGGCCCGGTGACTCTGCCCGGCTACTCGGGCACAGTGGATCTGCATTACGCGAAGCCCGTGGAGCAGTAGCCGGACCGGGGGAGCTGCCGGTGCGCGTGATCGTCAGGACCGTCAGCGAACTGTGCATCACCGTCGGCAGCCTGATCGTGCTGTTCGTCGTCTACGTGCTCTTCTGGACCGGCGTGAAGGCCGACGAGGTCATGGACGACCAGATCGACCTGCTCCGGAAGGAGTGGTCCAGGCCCCGGCCGCCGGCCGCCGGCTCCCCCGTGGGCCCGGCGAAGCCCGCGCCCTACGCCAAGGGCCGGCCTTTCGCGATCATGTACATCCCGCGTCTTGGTTTCACGTGGAACAAGCCCGTGCTCGAAGGCACCGCCACCGGCACCCTGAAGAAGGGCCTCGGCCACTACGCCGAGACCGCCCAGCTCGGGCAGAAGGGGAACTTCGCGGTCGCCGGCCACCGCCGCACCTACGGTGACCCGTTCAAGGACTTCCCCGAGCTCAGGCGCGGTGACGCCGTGGTGCTGACCGACGGCACCACCTGGTTCACGTATCGGATCGACAAAGGACCGTACAAAACAGTGCCCTCGGACATCGAGGTGATCGACCCTGTCCCACGTACTTCCGGGTACACGCGTTCGGGCCGGTATCTGACGCTGACCACGTGCGAACCGGAGTGGGGACACAGTCATCGTCTGATCGTCTGGGCGCACCTGGACTCCACCCAGCCCGTGGAGGCCGGGAAACCTGAGGCGCTGCGCCGCTAGTCTGGTGGCTGTACGGCGTGGGTCTGGTGCCGTGGTACGACGGAAGGGACGGCATGTACGGCTGGATCTGGCGGCATCTGCCGGGGAACACGTGGGCGAAGGCAGTGATCTCACTCGTCCTGGTCGTGGCCGTGGTCTACGTCCTCTTCCAGTACGTCTTCCCGTGGGCGGAACCGCTGCTGCCCTTCAACGATGTGACGGTGGACAACCAGTGAGCGCGCGCATCCTCGTCGTCGACAACTACGACAGCTTCGTCTTCAACCTGGTCCAGTACCTCTACCAGCTCGGCGCCGAGTGCGAGGTCCTGCGCAACGACGAGGTGTCGACGGCGCACGCCCAGGACGGTTTCGACGGGGTTCTGCTCTCCCCGGGTCCGGGCACGCCCGAGCAGGCGGGTGTCTGCGTCGACATGGTCCGGCACTGCGCCGACACGGGCGTCCCGGTCTTCGGCGTCTGCCTCGGCATGCAGTCGATGCAGGTGGCGTACGGCGGTGTGGTGGACCGCGCGCCCGAGCTGCTGCACGGCAAGACCTCACTGGTCGAGCACGGCGGCGGCGGTGTCTTCGCCGGCCTGCCCTCCCCCTTCACGGCGACGCGCTACCACTCGCTGGCCGCCGAGCCCGCCACGGTCCCGGCGGAGCTGGAGGTCACGGCCCGTACGCACGACGGCATCGTGATGGGCCTGAGGCACCGCGAACTGCCGGTCGAGGGTGTGCAGTTCCACCCCGAGTCGGTGCTGACCGAGCACGGGCACCGGATGCTGGCCAACTGGCTGGCGGAGTGCGGCGACCAGGGTGCGGTGGCGAGGTCGGCCGGGCTCGCCCCGGTGGTGGGCAGGGCCTCGGCGTGACCGCCCTGCGCCCCGAGCGCGAGTCCGACACCTCGTACGGGCAGCAGTCGTACGGGGTGTCGGGCGCGTTCGAGGACTGGTCGGGCGGACGGGGCCACGGTGCGTCCCCGCAGTGGGAGTCTTATCCGCCTGAGCCGGGAGCGCAGGCGCAGTCCAGCCCGCGGCATCCGGGGCAGTACGCCTCTTACGAGCCTGTGCCGGACGAGTCGTATCTGCCGCCCGTCGACGAAGAGACGGTGGCGTTGCGGCTACCGGATCCACCGACGGAGACTGGCGACCCCGTAGTGGGCTCTACGGCGTCTTCGGGCTCACGGCAGGACGGACCCGCCCACGGTGGCCGTGCGGCCCGCAGAAAGGCCGCCAAGCGCCGTCACGGGCGCCATGGCGGAGCGTCGGACACGTCGGACACCCCGTCCGCGTCCACCGGCACCGGGAGCCGGTCGCGGGCGCCGCTGTCGCGGGTCGAGGCGCGGCGGCAGGCGCGGGCGCGCAAGCCCGGCGCGGCGGTCGTCGCGAGCCGGGCGATAGGAGAGGTGTTCATCACCACCGGCGTGCTGATGCTGCTGTTCGTCACCTACCAGCTGTGGTGGACGAACGTCCGGGCGCACGCCCAGGCCGGCAAGGAGGCCAGCAGCCTCCAGAACGACTGGGCGAGCGGCAAGCGCAACCCGGGGGCCTTCGAACCGGGGCAGGGCTTCGCCATCCTGCACATTCCGAAGCTGGACGTGGTGGTCCCGATCGCCGAGGGCACCAGCAGCAAGGGCGTGCTCGACCGGGGCATGGTCGGCCACTACGCCGAGGGCGCGCTGAAGACGGCGATGCCCGGCGACAAGAGCGGCAACTTCGGGCTCGCGGGTCACCGCAACACCCACGGAGAACCGTTCCGGTACATCAACAAGCTCGCTCCGGGCGATCCGATCGTCGTGGAGACGCAGGACGAGTACTTCGTCTACAAGATGGCGTCGATCCTGCCGGTGACGTCACCGAGCAACACGAGCGTCCTGAATCCGGTGCCGACCGGCTCCGGATTCACCAAGCCCGGCCGTTACATCACGCTGACCACGTGCACGCCGGAGTTCACCAGCAAGTACCGGATGATCGTCTGGGGCAAGATGGTCGAGGAACGGCCGCGCAGCAAGGGCAAGCCGGATGCGCTCGTCAGTTAAGGGCAGATGACCAGTGGCAGCGACCACCGACACCGACCACGAGAAGCACACCGGCGGGGCGTCCCGGCCGCCTGCGGCACGTCGCAGGCCCGGCCCGATCGCCATGGCGGTCAGCTTCTTCGGGGAACTCCTCATCACCGCGGGCCTGGTCCTCGGCCTGTTCGTCGCCTACTCACTGTGGTGGACGAACGTGGTCGCCGACCGCGCGGCCGGCAAGCAGGCCGACGAGGTCCGTGAGGACTGGGCGCACGGCCGGGGCGGCCCCGGCGCGCTGGACACCAAGAACGGCATCGGGTTCCTGCACGTGCCGGCGATGAGGAACGGCGAGGTCCTGGTCGAGAAGGGCACGTCGAACAAGATCCTCAACGACGGCGTCGCCGGCTACTACACCGACCCCGTCAAGGCGACCCTGCCGATGTCGGGCAAGGACGGCAACTTCTCCCTTGCTGCCCACCGCGACGGCCACGGGGCCAAGTTCCACAACATCGACAAGATCAAGAAGGGCGACCCGATCGTCTTCGAGACGAAGGACGAGTGGTTCGTCTACAAGGTCTACGACATCCTCCCCGAGACCTCGAAGTACAACGTCAAGGTCCTCTCCCAGATCCCGAAGGAGTCCGGCAGGAAGAAGCCGGGCCACTACATCACCCTGACGACCTGCACGCCGGTGTACACGAGCACGTACCGGTACATCGTGTGGGGCGAGCTGGAGCGGGTGGAGAAGGTGGACAGCGACCGGACTCCGCCGAAGGAACTGGGCTGACTGTGCTCCTTGGGGGAGGCCGGCCGGTAGCATGACGGAGGCCCGAAGCCGCAACTTTCTCTTGCGGCTTCGGGCCTTTGTCACGGTCGGGCCGTCATGCCAGGACGGTCAGGGCCGCCCCGGCGCTCCATTCCTCCAGCAGCCCGCGAGGTACGGCGGTGATGCCGCTCTCGGCTGCGATGTTGAGGGCGTCGCGGGTGAAGGGGCAGGTCGCCGCGAACAGGGCCACTTCGGAGTCGTGCAGGACCTTGGGCGCCCCGAGGAACTTCTGGATCTCGGGGCTGGTGATGGAGAGGTGGGGCGCGAACCGCTTGCACTGGACGACGATGCGCCGCCCGTCGGCTGTGAGCGCGGTGATGTCGATGCCCCGGTCCCTTCCGCCGCCTTGCACGACGACGTTGGTGCAGCCGTCGCGGCGCAGCAGCTCGGCGACGTGCTCTTCGAACTCGCGTCCGTTCATGGCGTCCATGGCGGCCATGACTCCGGCGAGGGGGCGGCCCTCCCGGGGGGCTTCCAGCCGCTGCAGCCGGGTGTGGTGTTGCTGGAGCCGCTTCTCGATGCGCTGGACGCCTGCCCGGAGGGCGGTGAGCTCCCTCCGGTGTTCGCCCGAGGTTTCGATCAGGGCGTTGAACAGGGGGACGACGGTCCTCCCCAGGATGTGGGTGATGCGCTGGTCGATGCGGGCGTCGAGAGAGGCGGTGTGGGCCGGGGCAGGGTTTTCCACAGGCTGTGTGCGCGCCAGGTACTCCATGTCGAGGAGGTACACACGCACCTGACGTGCGACTTCGCGGTCACGGAGCAGCATGGCGATGTTGAGGACGGCGCGTCGGGGGAAGAGCGCGAGGGAGCGGGTGCGTGACTGGATTCCACTGAGGTTCTTGAAGGACCTCAGTTCTTCGCCGGTCAGCAGCCGGTAGCCGCTGGCTTCCAGTTCGATCCGGTGGTCCTTCACGAGCGACTTGATGGCTTCGAGTCCGACATCGAAGTACGACGCCACCATCGCGGTCGTCACATGCATCCCGTCAGGCAGCAGCGAGAGTGCCTTGACCCTGTCGAGCACGTCCGTGCGGTCGAGCACGCTGCCGCGCAGGGTCGGTGATTCCAGCAAGGCCGTTTCGTTGATCACATGCTGTCCTCCGGCTCGTATGGCCGGGGTGGGATTCCGATGCCCCAACCCACCCGGTGAACGAGTCGGGACATATGAAGACACGATGGACGGACGCACGCCTTTTCGGGGATGCCCCAGGCCGTGAAAGGCAGAGCCCCCGGCCTCTGTGGCCGGTTCTACTGATCCCCGCAACACCCTGGAGTTCAGGGAGTTGCGGGGATCGTGGATTTTGAGGTGCTGAAGGCGAGGTTCTTCGAGGCGCT
>NZ_JBEXSH010000333.1:0-8870 GCF_040613555.1 Streptomyces sp. NPDC006265 | reverse complement strand
GCCGTCGGCACCGTCGAGGACAACCAGGACGAGGAATGGCACCGCGTCCTCGACATCAACGTCCTCGGGACGGTGCGCACCACCCGGGCCGCCCTCCCGTATCTGCGGCGCTCGTCGCACGCGGCGATCGTCAACACATGTTCTATCGCGGCCACCGCGGGCCTCCCCCAGCGCGCCCTGTACTCCGCCAGCAAGGGCGCGGTACTGTCGCTGACCCTGGCGATGGCCGCCGACCACGTCCGCGAGGGCATCCGCGTCAACTGCGTCAGCCCCGGCACCGCCGACACCCCCTGGGTGACCCGACTCCTGGACGCCGCCGACGACCCGGAGGCGGAACGCGCCGCCCTCGACGCACGCCAGCCCCTGGGCCGCCTGGTCACCGCGGACGAGGTGGCGGCCGCCGTCATCTACCTGGCGAGCCCCGCCGCAGCCTCCGTCACCGGCATCGCCCTCGCCGTCGACGGTGGCATGCAGGGACTCCGGCTGCGCCCGGCGGCCGGCTCATGAGAACGACCACGCTGGGCGCCACCGACGTCAGGGTCACCGAGCTGTCGTTCGGGGCCGCCGGCATCGGCAACCTCTTCCGCCCGGTCACCGACGAGGCCGCGTCCGCCGCGGTGGAGGCGGCCTGGGACGCGGGCGTCCGCACCTTCGACACCGCCCCGCACTACGGACTCGGCTTGTCCGAGCGACGCCTGGGCGCCGCGCTGCGCGACCGCGACCGCGACACGTACACCGTCTCCACCAAGGTCGGGCGGCTGCTCGAGCCCAACCCCGACGGCGGCCAAGACGACGATCTCGCCCACGGCTTCGCCGTGCCCGGCACTCACCGCCGCGTTTGGGACTTCAGCTCCGACGGCGTCCTGCGCTCCCTGGAAGCGAGCCTGGACCGCCTCGGCCTGGACCGTGTGGACATCGCCCTGCTGCACGACCCGGACCACCATGCCGAGCAGGCTCTCACCGAGGCATACCCGGCCCTGGAACGGCTGCGCGGCGAAGGCGTGGTCAAGGCGATCGGTATCGGAGTGAACCAGTGCGCGCTCCCGGCCCGCTTCCTGCGCGAGTCCGACATCGACGTGGTGCTGCTCGCCGGCCGTTACACCCTGCTGGAGCAGGAGGGGCTTGCCGAGGTGCTGCCGGAGGCCGCCGCCCGCGGCAGGAGTGTCATCGTCGGCGGGGTGTTCAACTCGGGTCTGCTCACCGACCCGACACCCGGGGCGACGTACGACTACGCGCCCACCCCACAGCATGTACTGGACCAGGCCCTGCGCATGAAGGCGGTCACCGAACGCCACGGCGTACCGCTGCGCGCAGCCGCTCTGCGCTTCCCGCTCGGCCATCCGGCGGTCGCGAGCGTACTGTCCGGAGCTCGTTCCGCCGAGGAGGTCCGCGACACGGTGAACCAGCTGGGGCGAACGATGCCGGCCACGGTCTGGGACGGACTGCGCGCCGAGGGGCTGCTGCCCCCGCACGTCCCCGTCCCTGCTGCCATGCCGGTCGAGGAAGCCGATCGGCCGAAGGAGCAGCCGTGGGGGTGACCGCCATGGCGGGGAACACCGCTGAGGGCGTCATCGACGCACACCACCACGTGTGGGACCTCTCCCACCGTGACCAGGACTGGATCACCGGACGGGAACTCGCCCCGCTGCGCCGCGACTTCACGCTCGCCGACCTGGAGCCCGAGGCCCGGGCAGCCGGCGTCACCGCGACGGTCCTGGTCCAGACGATCGACGTGCCGGAGGAAACACCCGAGTTCCTGGCCTTGGCCCAGGACAGCGACCTGGTGGCCGGCGTCGTGGGCTGGACCGACCTGACCTCCCCGGATACCGCCCGCGCGCTCGCGGCGCTGCGGGAGGGGCCGGGTGGCGAGCACCTGGTGGGCATCCGCCACCAGGTGCAGGGCGAAACCGATCCTCGCTGGCTGATGCGGCCGGACGTGCTGCGTGGGCTCGCCGCGGTGGCCGAAGCAGGGCTCGTGTACGACCTGGTCGTCCGGCCCCACCAGCTCGCGGCCGCGCACGAGACCGCCCGACTGCTTCCCGGCCTCACCTTCGTACTCGGTCACGCGGGCAAGCCCCCCATCGCATCGGGCGAGCTGCGGCCATGGGCGGACGCGGTGCGCCTGCTGGCCTCGCTGCCCAACACCGTCTGCAAGCTCTCCGGCATGGTGACCGAGGCCGACCGGGACCAATGGAGCGTCGAAGACCTCCGACCGTACGCGGACACGGTGCTGAACGCCTTCGGTCCGCGGCGGCTGATGTTCGGCTCCGACTGGCCCGTCTGCCGGCTGGCCGCCCCCTACGCCGAAGTCATCTCAACCGCACGGGAGTTGACGGCCACTCTCCAACCCGCCGAACGCCACGAGGTCTTCACCGGAACCGCCCTGCGGACCTACGGCCTGACCGCCACCGGTTCCCCGGCGAGTCGAGCGGCCGGTTCTGCCATTCGTGCATGCCGTCGATCACCTTGTCGGTGATCGTGGAGATGGTGGTCTTGGACACCTCGACGCCATAGACCTCCGCCAGGTGGGCGGAGATCTCCCCGCGGGTCAGGCCGCGGGCGGACAGAGAGAGCACCATCTCGTCGACACCGGGCAGCCGGCGCTGCCGCTTCTTGACGATCTGGGGCTCGAAGGAGCCCGCCCGGTCCCGGGGGACCTCGATCTCGACCGGCCCGACCTCGGTCACCACCGTCTTGCCCGGGTGCCGTTGCGGGTGTTGCCGTCGGCGGCCTTCTCGTGCTTCTCGTGCCCGAGGAGGTCGGTGATCTCGCCTTCGAGGGCGGACTCGAGGATCCTCTTCGTCAGCTGCTGCAACAGCCCGCCTGGCCGGTCAGTTTGATCCCGTCGGCCTTCGCCCGGTCGACCAGCTGACCGATCAGCTGGTCATCCAGAGCGTCCGGCGCCCCGGCGGGCTTCACTTCCTCGACGGCCTCAGCCGAGACGATCAGTCTGTCATCAGGTGTTACGTCCTGTTCGAAGATCCACCGTTGATTTGGCCAGTTCGGATTGCGGCGATGACCCGCCACGGACAACATTCCGCCTGAACTGGTGGAAGAGAACGCCATCGTGCGCTTCACAGGGGACGAAGGGCGACCTTCCGTACGGTCTCATCGATGTTTTGAACGGGTAAGTCGGAACACGGCCAGCCTGCCAGCGCGACGACCTCCAACGACAGTTGGTCGGGCTGCTCGGTCATGGTGCTTCCGGCTGGGTTACTTCAGATCGGGTGGTAGCCATTCGCGCGGAGCCACAACGCCGCTGCACGCCTGCCTGCGTCTACTGCTTCGTCCGTTCAAGCCGCCGTTGTTCGCCGGTGTTGGCGCGTTGTCGTCCATACGGAACAGTCCTGAGGGATTGTTCACTCTGTTCCCGCAGGTGCAATGTTCACGTGTTTGGATCGGTGAGGTGCAGCCGTGGTCGTGGCATCGACCGTGTTCAGCTCCACATGGCGCCTACACCGCCAGCGACACTCCCGCCACGGCCGGAGTCTCCTTGCCCGGATACCGGTACACGACCTCGTCGAGGCGGATCTCCTCCACCGGCCGACTCGGCGTGAACTCGCCCCGGTTGGGCGGGCGTTCGGCGGCGTAGTCGAGAAAGCCGCCCATGTCCGCGAGGTAGAGGGAGGTGTGGAACATGGCTGCGCCGTAGATGACGAGCTGACTGAGGGCGGCGAGCGCGGTCTGCACCGCGATGACCGCGGTCGCGGCGATCGACGGCTCGATCCGCCCGCTGGCCGCCAGCCAGGCGAGACCCGCCCAGGTGGCGACGAGGAAGATGCCGCCGATCGCCGAACTGACCAGCACGATCCGCAACATCTTCGGCGCCGCGGCGAGGGTGCGCGCGTCGATCCGCTCCGAGATCGACCGGTACCAGAACACCAGGTACGAGGTCATGCCGTTGGCGCGGATCTCATCGGTGAACTTCACGCTGGTCGCCCAGCCGCGCAGGTTCTGCCGAACATTGCGGTCGCCCACGTTGGCGTAGTGCGTCTCGTAGCTGACACGGGCGTGCAGGACGGCGCCCACGCCGGCGGGGACGACGGCGAGCAGCAACAGCGGCAGCAACAGCGGGTGCAGCACCGACAGCACCCCGCTCGCGCTGACCATACGTACGACAGCGGCGGTGAACCGGGTGGCGTCCTGCACCATCACGTGGCTGCGGACCACCCCCATCTCCGCCGCCTCTTGCCGGTCCGCGCAGCCGTCCTCCGCCCGCGCGGCGGCCTCCATCCGGCACACCGCCGCCACCAGGGCGCAGTCGGACTCGGTCGTCAACCGCGGGGTGATCCGGCCGTCCGCGTACGAGGACAGGGCGGTCGCCACCCGCCCTGCCGCTGAGGCGCAGGCGAGGACCAGCAGGGCCGGCAGCGCCTGGTGGAGCCGGTCGGCCACCTCGCCGTCGGCGAGGATCCAGTGCATCGCGCGGGATGTGGCGGTGAGCAGTACGGCGGCGCTCACGCCGATGGCCAGCTGGCAGCCCGCCAGCAGCAGCACCGCCGACCGGTCGATCGCCCACGCCATCCGTGCGGTCTGCGCCAGCACTGACGGAAGCCGCCTGCACATCTGCGCGAACGATGCGTCTGTCAGGGGGTTCTTGGCGTACCGGCCGCCGTAGCGCAGCTCGGCGGGCGGCGGAGGCGGCAATCGGCGCGACGCCGCGCCGTCAGACGCCTGAGATGTGGGCTCGGCGCTCACCAGCTACCTCCCCTCGCCCTGTCGGTAAACCGGAAGGCGAACGCAAACGGCCATAGGGCCGCTCGGAGATCGTTCGGGGGAGCCTGAACTACAGGCAACTGGGCACCTCCGGCGCCGACTTGGGGGATAGCTGATGACGACCGGAACAACGACGCGACGTCCGGCTTCGAACGCACGTTTTGAGTCGTATCCCAGCCGCCTAATCTCGTGGCCCGCACGTCACCGGCCGCTGATTCAGGCGGTCCCACCAGATGGCGACCGTGGCCGAAATGCCGACGGCCGATGCGCATGTGGACCATGGGCTGGATGGAAGACGTCGCAGCTGTCCGCTGCCGCCGTTGTGCTCAAGGTTCCAGCAGGCAACGCGGAGTTCAGTGTCGTCGCAGGTCAACGGATCTCCCTCTTCGGGTTCGAGCAGCGAGTCGTTATATCTGTGGTCCGGTTGAGCCCTGGTCGCCGCGGCGCCTGGCGCCGCCTGCCTGTGTGCCTCGGCAGGAGATGCCGTGCGCTCGCTCCAGCTGGCGCAGCAGCTCCTGCAACTGGCTGACCAGCACCAGCAGATGTTCGTATGCCAGGTCTGCCCGCGGCCGAGCGGCGGCGCGGCGCTCGGTCCGCTCGATGAGCTCGTGCAGGTCGGACCGTTCCTTTTCATCGGGCGTTGCGGCGAGGGCCAGGGCGTGAGGAATGAGGGCGGGGGCGAGCTCCTCCAGCGTGGTGAGCGTGTCGGCGACGGCACGTGGGGCGGAGACGATGCCCCGGTTTGCAATGCTGTCCAGCTCCCGCCGCGCCCCGACCACAAACGCGGACACATCTGTTTCGGCCGTACGTACGGCGGGAGTGGTACTCGTCATGGAGGTGCTCCGTGTCGGCTGAGTAGGAGAGGAAGGGAAGGCGCTCGGGAGTCAGGCGGCTGTGCTGGTGGGGAGGAAGAGCGAGGTTTTGGCGGCGAGCCGTTCGGACCACTGGACGGGAGGGGCACCGAGCTCGGTTTCGGCCAGGCGCTGGCGCTGTACTTCACCGGTTCCGGCGGGCGAGTAGGTGTGCTGGACGTCCCGCCATAGCCGCTGGAGGGCGTAGTCCGTGCGCAAGGCGTGGGCGCCGTGCAGTTCCATGGCGTCCTGGCCCGATTGAACGGCCCATTTATGGTTGAGGTACTTGGAGTTGATGAGCCGGTCATCGCAGCTGCGGCCGGAGTCGAGCATGCGTACGGCGAGGTAGGCGAGCTCGCGGCTGGCCATCAGCCGGGACTTCATGTCGCCGACCCGGTCGCGCAGGACGGGAAGGTCGGCGAGGGTGCCGTTGTAGCGGCGGCGCCCCTCAAGGAAGTCGGTCACGCATTCCACGATCGCTTCGTGGATGCCGAGGGACACCGCGGCGAGGTTGGGCCGGCCATAGAGGATGCTGCTGCTGTAGGCGATGTCTTTGCCGTCGCCTACGCCGCCGATCACGTTGGCCTCGGGTATTCGTACGCCGTCGAAAGTGAGCTTGCCGAAGCTGAAGCCGTGCAGGCCGAGGGCGGACCGGTGCGGTTCGACGGTCAGTCCGTCGCGGTCGTGTTCGACGAGGAAGGCAGTCAGGGCGCGGGAGCCGGCCGTGTCGGCGGAGTCGGTGCGGGCCACGACGCAGTGGACGTGGGCGATGTGACTGTTGCCGATATGGACCTTGCTGCCGTCGATGATCCAGTCGCTGCCCTCGCGGCGGGCGGTGGTCTCCATGCCGAGCACGTGGCTGCCGGTCTCTTCTTCGGTCACCGCGATCGACAGCAGCGTGTCCCCGGAGGCGACCTGGGGCAGCAGCAGGGCCTTCTGCTCGTCGCTGCCGAAGTGGATGATCATCGATACGGGCAGCTGGCTCGCCTGCAGGATGGCGCCGGCCGCGCCCGAGGCCCGCGCCATTCTCTGGATCATGAGGGTTTTGGCGAGATGTCCCGCATGCATACCGCCGTACTGGCGGGGGATCGTGGCGCCGAACCATCCCTGCTCGGCCATGAGCAGGGACAGGTCGCGTTCCACGGCGTGAGGGGAGGACTCCATGCGCTGGACTCGGGGGGTGACTTCGGCGTTGGCGAACTCGTCGAAGTGCTGGACCAGGGCTTCGTAGTCGGGCGTGAGATCCGGAGTCGTGGACGACATCGTGGGCATCGTTGTCTCCCCCTGGGGGTGGTGGTCGCGGGTGCTGCGGCCGGGCGCGCGGGTGCTGCTAGGCGCTGGTGCGCCGGTAGAACTCGGTCATGAAGAGGTCGCGATAGTGGTCGATGAGGGCCCACAGCGGCCGGCCTTCCGCGCGGTCGCGCGGCTCGGTGCCGACCACGCAGACCGTGCCCCAGACATGGTTCGTACGCTCGTCGATGAGGGGGGCTCCTCCATACACGCGGACCCCGATCTCGTCGACGACCGGGTTGCCGGCGAACTCGTCGAAGTCGAGGACGTCGGTCAGGACCAGCGAGCCCCGGCGCTGGACGACGTGCGGGCAGAAGCCGTGGGTCAGTGGCATGGTGCGGCCCACCACCGGCAGTTCGCCCCCTGCGGGGTTGGCGAGACCGAGGAAGAACTGCTCGCTGCCGACCCAGTTGAGCATCGCGTACGGAGTGCCTGCCGCGGCGGCGACCTGCTGGGCGAATGCGTCGAAGGCGCCGACGGGCGGAGCTGCGGGGTCGAGGAATTCGGGCAGGTGGCTCTGCCAGTCGATGTCGGAGCCGGTGGCGGACCGGAGGTCGGATTGAGCGTGGGGGTTCACAGCTGTGCTCCTTGAAGGAGGTTGGCGGGGGCATGCGAGCGGATGAGCGCGTGGTCGACGAGTCGGCCGAGGACGCCGGCCGCGTCCGCCCGCTTGCGGGCATCGCACAGCATGACCGGAACAGTGGCCGGCAGGGCGAGTGCGGAGGAGACCTCGTCGGGGTCGTAGCGGCTGGCGTTGTCGAACTCGTTCACGGCGACCAGGAAGGGCAGTCCGAGTCGCTCGAAGTAGTCGACCGCGGGAAAGCTTTCGTCGAGACGGCGGGTGTCGACGAGGACGACCGCGGCGAGGGCGCCTCGCGTGAGCTCGTCCCACATGAACCAGAACCGGGTCTGTCCTGGCGTGCCGAACAGCATTAGGATGGTGTTGAGCTGCGGGAAGGTGATTCGGCCGAAGTCCATGCCGACGGTGGTCGCCTTCTTGTCGAACAGCAGCGTGAGGTCGTCCACGCCCTCCGAGGCGGCGGTCATCACGGCCTCGGTACGCAGCGGGGTGATCTCGGAGACGGCGCCCACAAAGGTGGTTTTGCCGACGCCGAACCCGCCGGCGACGACGATCTTGACAGAGGTGGGCCTCGCGTCGGCGAGCGGGCGTGAGAGTCCGAGGTCAGAGCTTGAGGAGTCCATCGCGAAGGGCCTTCAGGAGAGCAACGTCGGGAAGGTCGGCGGAGCCTGCGGCGGTCACGGCGCTCAGCGCACCGATGTCGATCAGCCGGGACATGAGGATCCTGGTGATCTGGAACGGCAGCCCGATCAGGGCGCCGATCTCGGCGACGGCCAGGGGCCGCTCCCGGCACAACGCCATGGCCTGCTCGGCTTCTGGTGGCTGGCCGGAGGGCGGTTCTCCCTCGGCCCACAGCAGCGTCTCGAGCTGCAAGTCGTGTGTGGGCTTGGTCTGGCCGCCGGTCAGGACATAAAGGCTGGGGGCCTCGGTGTCCTCGACGGTCCAGGCCGGGCCGCTTGCGGCCGCCATCTCACTGGCCGTCACCGGAAGGGGCCCCGCCCACGCGTGCCTGTGTGGCCAGCAACTCGCCCATCCGCTGGATCAGGTTGACCATCGCAAAACCGACGGCACCCTCGTCCGCCCGCGTGTTGGTCAGCACGCCCAACACGCTTTCGACCTTGTCCGGGTCACGTCCCGCGTTCCGCGCCACCACGGCCGGCGGACTCCCGGAACTCATGATGAACAGGATCCAGTTGTTCTTCCTGACCAGGACCTGTTCGACACGGCCCTTGCCGTCGTCGACACCGTTGGCGATCGAGTACATGCCGTTGATCACTGCGGCCAGGCGGTCCGCCAGAGTGCCGTCCATTCCCGGTCCTGCATGAGCCAGCCGCAGACTGAACCGCCCCGGCTCAAATAGAGACTCGGTTTCATGAAAGGATCGAGTCATGGCACGACCTTCCCGTTACCCGCTTGAGCTCCGCCGTCGTGCG
>NZ_JBEXSH010000332.1:0-8900 GCF_040613555.1 Streptomyces sp. NPDC006265 | reverse complement strand
AACCCTCCGCTGCGTGTCTTCTTCCGCACGCCCCCCCTCCACCACGTCCCTCTGGTCTACGCCGAGCGGCTGAAGTCCTGGGAGGAGTGGGCGGCGGTCCCCGCCGTGGCCGAGGGCGCCCCGGCCTGAAGCCGCGCGCGGCAGCGAGACGCTGCGGGCCGATCCGTGACGAGGTGGAAGGTTCGGGCGGCAGCCCGCAGACATGAAGACGGGCTCGGTGGTCAGGATCCACTTGCGGCTCCCGAAGTGTCCGGGAGTCCCCGGCGCACTGTAGGCCCTTCCCGTCGGGGTGACGGGGAGGGCCGGGTGGGCACGGGGCGGTCATCCCCCCTTCTGTCACCGGTGGTCGTCCGGTCGCCTGACCATCGACCGGGATCCCGGTCGGTGGGTCAACTTCTCGGGGCGGGTGCCGGCGTCGCCGCCGACCTCGGCGCGGCCGGTCCGCCAGGCGGTGAGCGGTGAGCGGGCCTGCGGCCGCCGTCACGTTCCCTGCTCGCGGCCCAGGGTTTCGTCGTAATCGCGGCCGTCCCCGAGGGCGGAGGGTGCGGCCGAGCAGGTCCTCCGGGTCAAGTGGGCCCTCACCTCGCATCCGCTGACGCGCTCCGTGGGAGTGACGTGAACGGCCGGCGTGCACAGTGTGGCCGCCGGGAGCCCATGTTTCTGATGCTCAGTATCAGATTGAGCCGCTGTTGTATTCTTTGCTCATGACCGACTCCGCCCGCACCTCCGCCCAGTCCGCCACCAAACCGCCCGGTCTGCGGGAGCGTATGCGCGCGACGGTCCGGAAGGAGGTCGTCGAGGCCGCGCTCCGGCTCTTCAGCGAGCAGGGATTCGACGGGACGACCGTCGACCAGATCGCCGGTGAGGTCGGGCTGTCGCGTGCCAGCCTGTTCCGGTACTTCGGCACCAAGGAAGACATGGTCCTGCAGGGCTTGGAGGAGACCGGCCGTCAGATCGCGGAGGCGTTCGCCGCCCGTCCCGACACCGAGCGTCCCTGGAAGGCGCTGCGCAAGGCGTTCGACGTCCTCACGCAGGCGAACGAGCAGGCGCCCGAGCAGGCGCTCAGCTATCTGCGCATGCTCCAGGAGACTCCGTCACTGCGCGCACGGCACTTCGAGAAGCAGCTGAGCTGGCAGACGATGCTGGAGCCGGAGATCGGCCGGCGGCTGGGCGTCAGCGCCGACCAGCCGGAGGAGGTCGGGCCGAACGCGCTTTCCGGGGCCGCGCTCGCCTGTCTGGACGCGGCCGCGACGGGCTGGGTGGCCTGTGGGGGCACCGTTCCCCTGGCCGTACTGCTCGACCGCGCGATGGGCACGCTGACGGAATAGTTTCACCAAGGCCCCCTGCATCCTGGAGCCACAGGGGTAGGACAAGGGCTCGGAGAGCCTGAAGTGGTGGTGCCTTCAGGAAACGCTGCGCTAGCGGCAACGTGGGCCTTCTCGGAGAGCAACGGGGCTTGTCCCTGGCGGAGTTGGCCGGGCAGGCGAGGCCAGCGAAGCAGGTGCTCTCGCATCTGGAGCAGGGCGCGGGCAATCCCATAGTGGGCACACTGTTCTCGATCGCCGTGGTGCTTGGCGTCCCCGCGACCCGGCTGGTGGCCGAGTTGTCGGCGGCGAAGCCCAGTTTGCGCTCGGCCACCTCCGAGCGGATCCCAGCGATGTGTTGACCGACGGTCGTGGAGCGTAGGGGAGGTTGTTTTCGACTTCCCGATGAACGCTTGGCGTTCTGCGCCGGGGTGTGCGTCGGGCGGCTGTTGTTCTGGGGCAGCGCCAGCCCCGCCGGGCGCGGGCGCGGGCCCCAGCCACGTGGTCAGGAAGCGGTGTGGTGTGTCCCGTCGAGGCCGAGGAGTGTGATGAAGCGGGCTTCGGCCCGGTCGATCTCCCCGAGCTGAGTGAGGATCGAGTCGGGGGTGGAGTCACCGACCACCTTCTGCATCAGTGGGGTGCGGTCCAGGATCGCGTCCCGGACCGGTTGCAGAGCGCGCGGCGCGTGATGGAAGACCTGCCCGAGGACGTAGGCGTGCTGGGACTGCCGGGCGGTGTGCGGCTTGCGGGGGGCTTCGAAAGCGTCGAGTGCGTGGCGGACAGCGTCGTAGTCGCTCAGGTCCACCCCTGCCAGGCGGCGGCCGAGGAAATAGCCGTCCTCGGTGGCCATACCGGCGCCGTACCCCGCGTACGGGGAGGTGGGATGCGCGGCGTCGCCGACGAGAGTGGCGCGGCCCTTGGACCACTGCTTCAGCGGCTTGCGGTCGCGGATCACCCAGCGCTGAACGTGCGTGGGGTCGGTCGCGGCGATCAGCTGGGGGAGCGGACGGGCGAAGGCCTGACCGAGGCTGGTCGCGTTCGAGTGCAGGTCCCCCGAGAACTCCCGGCCGGCGTCAAACGCCTCGAGTATCCACCACTGGTGGCCGTCACGTCCCTTGTCGCGGATAGCGGTCCAGCTGCCCTGCACCGTGCGGGTGTGGGAGAGGACGCACATCCCGGGCTCGGTCTCGACGCTCTCGTCGAAGGTGTAGCCGCCGAAGATGTGCAGGTTGTGCTCGCGCTTGGGGCTGTCGCCCCACAGAGTGCGGCGGACCAGGGAATCGATGCCGTCCGCGCCGATCACGAGGTCCGCCTCGTGGACTCGTCCGTCCGCGAGGTGCAGTCGAACACCGCTCTCGTCCTGCTCGACGCGCTCCACCGTGTGGTCGACCCGCAGGACTCCCTTGGGCAGCGCGTCGAGCAGCCGCTCGTACAGCTCGGGGCGCAGCAGGCCGACAAAGCCACCGCCGTAGTCGCGGACAACCTGCTCCGGAAGGGCCGCGCGGACCCGGCGGCGCCCGCGGGCGTTGCGGAACTCGGACGTACAGGGCGCACCCAGGTCCTCGATGTTCACTCCGAGCAGCCCGAGTGCCTTGATGGGTGGCGGCCACAGGTTAAGGATGTTGCCGGCGGGTCTGGCGTGCGGGTAGCGCTCGAACAGCACGACCTCGTGGCCGGCCTGGTGGACGGAGAGTGCGGCGGCCATGCCACCGGGCCCGGCGCCGATGACGGCGACGCGGCCGCGCTGGGCGGGAAGCTTCTTCATGGTGGATTTCCTCAGCCTTGGTCGTCGTTGACCTGGTAGTTGGTGAGGGCGGGCTTCTCCCATACAGGGTCGTTGCCCGGCCAGGAAGCTCTGGGTGTGCGCGTGGCCCGTGCTCGCCGAGGTGGTTTTGGGCTGTCCCAGCCCTGGTTCGAGGCCTTGGTGATCTTGCGTGTCGCCATGATCAGTGCGCGGTTCACGGGCGCGCTCGCGGGCGCCTACGGGCGCGAGGGACGGCCACCGGTTCGGCACCGGGTACCACGGTGTTGGAGACGGTGCCGATGCCCTCGACGGTGAGGGTGACGGTGTCGCCGGGCTTGAGCGGTGGCGGGTCCTGGCGGCCGCGTACGCCCCAGAGTTCGGCGAGGCAGCCGCCGTTGCCGCAGGTTCCGGAGCCGAGGACGTCGCCGGGGCGGACCCAGGTGCCGCGGGAGGCATACGCGGTCATCTCCTCGAAGGTCCAGCTCATGTTGGACAGCAGGTCCTTGCCGACGGCCTCGCCGTTGATCTCGGCGGTCAGCGCCAGGCGCAGGAATCCGTCGCTGTCGCGGTAGGGCTCCAGCTCGTCCGCGGTGACGAGGTAGGGGCCGAGGGTGGTGGCGGTGTCCTTGCCCTTGCAGGGGCCGAGGCTGACCTGCATCTCGCGGGACTGGAGGTCGCGGGCGGACCAGTCGTTGTAGATGGTGTAGCCGATGATGTGGTCGCGGGCCTGCTCGGGGGTGAGGTCGCGGCCCTCGCGACCGATGACCGCGGCGACTTCGAGCTCGAAGTCCAGTGCCTGGCTGCCGGGCGGCACGGGGACGTCGTCGTGAGCGCCGATGACGGCGTAGGGGTTGGTGAAGTAGAAAGTGGGCGCGTCGTGCCAGGCGTCCGGGGCGCCCGAGACTCCGTCGATGCTTCGCCGTACGCCCTCGACGTGCTCCTCGAACGTGACGAAGTCGCGTACGGACGGCGGTTGGAGCGGCGGCAGCAGTCGCACCTGGGAGACGTGCGGGCCGCGCGGCACGTCCAGGCCTGCGCTGCCCGCCTCGCGCAGCGCCTCGGGACCGGCCTGGATCAGATCGAGAAGCGAGGCTCGGCCGGGGCAGGGGTAGAGGACGTCGTCGTCCTCGACGGTGGCGAGACGGCTGCGGCCGTGCTGTTCGTACGTGGCGAAACGCATGGCATTCCTAGGGAGCTGGGTGGGTTGGCACAGGCCGGGGGCGCGGCGGCCTGGCAGGGCGGGGGAGTGCGCCGAGCCCCCGGGGACAAAGGGTCAGACCGGCGGAGCGACGAAGACGCCGCGGTCGACGTCGTTGAGCATCTCCTTGGCGACCATCTCGTTCATCGGGTTGGACGTGCCCCACTGGTCGGCGTTCTCGGGCTTCGTCAGGTCGTAGATGTGCGGGTGCCAGGTGTCCTCGTCCAGCTTTTCGAGTTCGGTGGTGTACTCCACGGTGTTGCCGTGCGGGTCGAGGAAGTACGTGAAGGTGTTGTCGCCCGCCATGTGCCGCCCGGGGCCCCAGATCTTGCGGGCGCCGGAGCGCATCACGCGGCCGGAGCCGCGCATGTACTCGTCGATGCCGCGCATCTCGAAGGAGAGGTGCTGCAGGGAGGTGTGCGGACCGCTGGCGATGGCCATGGAGTGGTGCTGGTTGCTGACCCGCATGAAGTGCATGACCTCGCCCATGTGCGGCAAGGCCATCGTGTCGGACAGCCGGAAGTCGAGGTGCTGCTCGTACCAGGCGCGGGTGGCGTTGATATGGGGGGAGTTCAGGACGACGTGCGAGAGACGGACCGGGATGGACTCCTTCTCCTCGATGCGACGGTGCCGGCGCGCCTCGACGTCGGCCGAAACCTCGATGGTGCGGCCGTCGATGTCGAAGAAGCGGAAGCCGTAGCCGCCGCCGGGAGTGTCGACCTTGCCCGGCTGGGAGATCAACTGCACTCCACCCGCCAGGAGTTGCTCGGCGAGTGTGTCCACGTCGGCGGGGTTCGCCGCGCCGTAGGAGATGA
This sequence comes from Streptomyces sp. NPDC006265, assembly GCF_040613555.1. Lineage (NCBI taxonomy): Bacteria > Bacillati > Actinomycetota > Actinomycetes > Kitasatosporales > Streptomycetaceae > Streptomyces > Streptomyces sp. NPDC006265. Next base: position 3,839 of record NZ_JBEXSH010000332.1, on the reverse strand, counting down.
GGTCGAGGCGCTTCTCCTCGGCCTTGCGCAGCCGGACGATGTACTGCTCGGGGGAGCCCTCGGCGGCCAGGAAGGAGATCCCGGAGTCCTCGGCGACCTTGGTCAGGCCCCAGACGCCGGCGTAGAAGTCGAGCTGCTTGTCGTAGTCCGGCACGGCCAGGTCGACGTGCCGCAGGTGGGTGAGCAGACGTGAGCTCATGGTGGGGGTTCTCCTCTGTGAGGTTCAGACGGTTCCGACAAGGCGGAGCAGCGCTGCCGCGTTGCCGCCGCGTACGGCGTGGAAGTGGGGGGCGGGCAGGTCCGTGACGTCGCGCAGCGCGCCGAGCGGGTCGTCGGTGCCCATGTCGAAGGGGAAGTCGGAGCCGAGCAGCACCCGGTCGGGGCCGGCTGCCCGGATCAGTTCGCGCAGCACGTCCGGGTCGTGGACAAGGGAGTCGAAGTACAGCTGCTTGAGGTAGCTGCTGGGCGGGTGCGCGCAGCCGCGGGTGTCGGTGCGGGCGAGCCAGGCGTGGTCGGAGCGGCCGATGTGGGTGGGCAGATAGCCGCCACCGTGGGCGGCGACGATGCGCAACCCCGGGTGCCGGTCCAGGACTCCGGAGAAGATCAGATGGGACAGGGCGACGGCGTTCTCGGTCGGCTGCCCGACAGTGTTGGACAGGTACCACCGGTTGAGGCGCTCGTCGAGCGTGCAGCCGAAGGGGTGCAGGAAGAGGATCGCGCCGGTTTCCTCGGCCCGTGTCCACAGCGGCTCGTACGCGGGGTCCGACAGTTCGCGTCCCGGCGCGTGGCTCGAGATCTCGACACCGCGCAGGCCCAGGCCGAGGGCGTGCTCGAGGGCTTCGACGGCGAGGCCCGGGTGCTGGAGCGGGACCAGGCCGAGGCCGTGCAGCCGCTGCGGGGCCTGGGCGACGTGCGCGGCGGTGCCCTCGTTGGCCAGTTCCCACACCGTACGGGCCAGATCCTCGTCGGCCCAGTAGTGGTAGTGCGACGGAGACGGCGAGACCAGCTGGACGTCGATCCCGGAGGCGTCCATCGCGGCGAGCCGGGCCTTGACGTCGGTCAGCCTCGGGAAGCGGTCCCGGAACATCGGGCCGCTGACGGCGATGGCCTCGGGGCCGTTGCGGCGGGCGTCGAGATCGCGGGCCGCGGCCAGACCGGGGTGGCCGGCGACGGCTTCCTCGACCTGAGGGAGCAGGACGTGCGCGTGGACGTCGATCGTGGGTGCGCCGTTCTGGTGACTCACGGGGTTCACGGGGTCTCCTGCAGGGCGGACATCGTGCGGCTCATCAGACCGGGTGCGTCGGCGTCACGGACGCCGTCCAGCTGCCACTGACCGAGTTGCACGGATGCCTCGACCACCATGCGGACACGGTTGATCCGGCGTTCGTAGAAGCCGGTCAGCAGGGCGTCGAGGGAACTCCAGTCCTGCTCCTCGCTCAGCATCCCGGCCAGTACGGAGGCGTCCTCCAGCGACATGGCCGCCCCCTGCGCGATCGTGGGGGGACAGACGTGGGCCGCGTCACCGATCAGGACGACCCTGCCGCGGTGCCAGGAGCCCTCGACGAGCAGCCGGTCGAACCAGGTGTAGTTGACCTTGGCGGGGTCGGTGATGCTCGCGGCGATCTCCGGCCACGCACCCCCGTAGGGCGCGGCCAGCCGCCGCATCTCGTCCGCGTACGAGGCCGCGTCGATGGAGGCGCGGTCGCGGTTGGCCTCGACGAGGTAGGCGTAGATGGTGTTCTTGCTGGTCGGGCAGTAGCCGGCGATGTAGCACGGTCCGCCGTAGGACAGGTCCATGCGCTCCACGCGCTCGGGGCGGGGCACGGGGACGCGCCAGATGGCCATGCCGGTCGGTTCGGGCTTGTCGCTGATGTCGATCATCGCGCGCGTGCGGGAGCCGACGCCGTCGGCGGCGATGACAAGGTCGTAGCGGCCCTCGGTGCCGTCGTTGAACCGGGCGGTGACGCCGGACGCGTCCTGGACCAGTTCCTCGGCGGTGGTGCCGAGGCGTACCGTCGCGCCGCTCTCGAGGACGGCCTCACACAGGATCTCCTGCAGCCGTGGCCGCTGCATGCCGAAGATCGAGGGCAGGTCGTCCCCACCGGTGCGGAAGTCCTTCTGGACATGGAACACGGTCCCGTCGGGCGCGGCCATGCCGACGGCGTCGACGGCGTAACCGCTCTCCCGGACCTTGTCCCATACGCCCACTTCGCGCAGCACGCGCAGCGCGTTGCCCTGGAGGGTGATGCCGGAGCCCAGCACGTTCCAGTCGGATTTGGCCTCGATCAGTTCCACGGTGATGCCCGCCCGCTGCAGCAGCACGGTCACGGCGTTGCCGGACGCGCCGCCGCCTATGACGAGGACGGTGCGGGGACGGGGGTCGTTCATGGGTTCTCCCTGAGATGGTGCCGTGCGACTTCGAGCGGCAGAGGGGGGTGTTGCGGGCCGGGCGGTCGAGGGTGGCGTTGCCGTCCGGGCGCGGCCCGCCCGGCAGTCCAGGGCGTTACTTGACGGCGATGGGATTCACCGGTGAGCCGACGGACCCGGTGATGGGCAGTGGCGCGGCGGTGAGCCAGAACTCGTACCGGCCGTCGGCGGCGCAATGTGCGGCGAGGGCGTCGAGGTCCCACATCTCACCGATGAGCAGACCGATGTGAGGGATGGCGACCTGGTGCAGCGGCTGGAAGGCGTGGTCGAACTCGTTGGGCCGCACCTCGAAGCCCCAGGTGTCGGTGGCGATCCCGGCGATCTCGCTCCGGTGCAGCCAGCCGGCCGTGCTGAAGCTCAGCCCCGGCGCCGGCCCGCCCGCGTAGTCGCCCCAGCCTTCGTGACGGGCGCGGGCCAGGCGCCCGGTGCGCACGAGGACCAGGTCGCCACGACCGACGGTCACACCGTGCGAGGCGGCGGTTGCGGTCAGGTGCTCCTCGGTGATGGCGAAGCCGTCGGGCAGTTCGCCGTCCTCGCCGATGACCAGGCCCACGTCGAGGAGGACGCCCCGCCCGGCGACGTGCGGAGCCATGTGCTCGATGCCGGTGACCAGGTCGCCTTCGCAGGTGACGACCTTCTCCGCCGGGCGGCCGTTCCACGCCTTGCCGTGATCGAAGATGTGCCCGAGGCCGTCCCATTGGGTGGAGCACTGCAGGGGCATGGCGATCACGTCGTCGGCGCCACCGAAACCGTGCGGAAAGCCCTGGCCGCCCAGAGCGGCGTCGGTGCCGGTGGCGAGCATGGTGTGCACCGGGTTGGTACGCCGCCGCCAGCCTTTCTGCGGGCCGTCCATGTCGAAGGCCTGTGACAAGGAGAAGCTGACGCCGTCGCGGATCAGGGCTGCGCCCTCGCGGCGCTTGGCCTCGTCGAGGAAGTTGAGCGTGCCGAGTACATCGTCCTCGCCCCAGCGGCCCCAGTTCGAGTACGCCTTGGCGGTCTCGGCGATCGCCGCCTCGGGATCCGTACGGTCGATACGGGCGGCGGTCATCCTGCGTCCTCCGCGACACAGCGGGTGCGCTGGGCGCCGAGCCCGGTGACCGAGCCGTCCATCACGTCGCCGTCGCGCAGCACCCGGCCCCAGTGGATGCCGTTGCCGGCCGGGCTGCCGGTCAGAACCAGGTCGCCGGGAAGCAGTCGGGCGCTCTGGGAGATGTACGCGACCAGCCGTGCGACGCCGAAGATCATGTCGTTGGTGGACTCGTCCTGCATGGTCTGGCCGTTGAGTTTCAGGGTGACCTGCAGGTCGGACGGGTCCGCGATGGAGCCGGCGGGGACGATCCACGGGCCGAGCGGGGTGAAGCCGGGGGCGTTCTTGCTGCGCAGCCAGTCGGTGCCGATCGGGGGCATGTCCC
>NZ_JBEXSH010000331.1:0-8930 GCF_040613555.1 Streptomyces sp. NPDC006265 | reverse complement strand
CGCATCTGAGGGCCCGGCGCAACCACCGGGGCTACCCGCGCCGGACGACGCCGTACCCCCACAGGGGCTACCCGCGCCGGACGACGCCGTACCCCCACAGGGGCCGCCCGCGCCCGACGACGTCGGCCGCACGAGCGGTCCGGTGGAAGCCCCGATCCCCGCCGCAGGCCCGGCCGTCGCCACGAGCCCCGCGATCGACATCCAGGTCAACGCCCTGCAAGCCATGTGCCGCCAGGTCTTCGGCTTCAGGCTGGCCATGATCGCCCTGGCCACGCCCACCGCCCTCGTCAACGCGAACGACGGCCTGCCCACCCGCCTCGTCGGCGCGGCCGTGGTCGTCACGTTCATGACCTCCTACGTCCTCTTCAGAGACTGGGAACGCTTCGGCCCCCTGCTCCTGCGCCACCCCTCCCTCCTCGCCGTCGACACCCTCTTCGGCGCCCTGCTCCTGATCGCCGCAGGCCCCGACAGCACCCTCGCCTACGTCAGCGTCTGCACCCCCCTCCTGGCAGGCCTCGTCTACGGCTGGCGTGGCGCGGCGGTCTTCGCCTCCCTCCAGGCCCTCCTGCTGCTCCTCATCCACGCGGCACAGGAGAACCCGGCCCCCGGCATCACCGAGTCGGCCCTCCTGCCCGGTCTCTGCGTCATCGCCGGAGCCGTCGGCTCCAGCCTCCGCAACCTCATGCTCCGCTTCGGCGCGGCCACCCAGGCCCTCACCACCGTCCAGGCCCGTCTCGCCGTGACGGAGGCGGTCAGTGCCGAGCGCGCCCGCCTGGCCCGCGAGATGCACGACTCCGTCGCCAAGACCCTGCACGGCGTGGCCCTGGCCGCCGACGGCCTCACCACCTCGACGAACGCCGACCGCATGGACCCGGCCCTGGTGAGACACCAAGCGGCACTGGTCGCCCGTTCGGCCCGCCGGGCCGCCGCCGAATCCCGCGAACTCCTGGCCGACCTGCGCCGCGAATCGGACCCGGACCAGGCCACGGACGTCCTGGTCGAACTGGCCGCCCGCACCCGCGACTTCAGCACCCGCTCCGGTCTCCCGGCGGTCTACCGCCCCACCGGCGCCCACGCCGTGCCCCCCGTCCCCCCGGCCGTGGCCCGTCAGCTCCTCACCATCGCCTCGGAAGCCATGGAGAACGCCCACCGCCACGCCCACCCCACCCGCGTCGACGTCAGCGCGGGCGTCCACGGCGACCTGCTCCGCATCAGCGTCCACGACGACGGCCGCGGCCTCCCACCCGGCACCACCCTCGAACAACTCCGCCGCGCAGGCCACTTCGGCCTGGTCGGCATGGTCGAACGCGCCGCCTCGGTCGGCGCCCGCATCCGCATAGGCCGCGGCGGCCACCCCCAGGGCACGGAGGTCCGCCTGGAACTCCCCCTGGCCGCCCTGACCACCCCCACCGCATGACCCCACGACCCGAGAGGAGGCCCCAGATGCCGGACCAGACGCCCCACCCCACCGGCGCCCCGCAGCCGCCACCGCACCACCCGTTCGCCGACCTCCCGCTCCCGCATCCGGCACCACCGGCCCGCCGCCTGCGGGTCGTGGTGGCGGACGACAACCCCGTCGTCCGCGCCGGTCTCACCGCGCTGCTCTCCGGCCGCGCGGACATCGAGGTGGTGGCGGAGTCCGCCGACGGCCGCCAGGCCTACGAGGCCGCCCACCGGCACCGACCGGACGTCGTCCTCCTCGACGTCCGCATGCCCGGCGTGGACGGCATCTCGGCCCTCCCGTACCTGGTGCAGATCGCCCCGGTCGTGATGCTGACGTACAGCAGGGAGTCGGAGATCGTCCAGGAGGCCCTGCGCCGGGGGGCGGGCGGCTATCTGGTCCACGGCGAGTTCACGGCGGACCAGCTGGTCGACGCCGTACGGGACATCAAGGAGGGCCGGGCCCACTTCACCCCGACGGCGGCGGGCGCCCTCCTGACCCAACTCCGCCAGGACCGGGCCCCGGCTCCACCCCTGCCGGACGGCCTGGGCCAGTCATCGAGTGCGACTGCATACGGAATTTCCACCTCCGCACAGCCGTATAGTCCACCTCAACAACCATACCCACCAGCACATTTTGCCATCCAGCAGCCCTCACGCCCGGTTGCTTATCCAGAAAACCTTTCGCAGATGCAACCGCATGTGGGACAGTCTTCGTCTGAGTGGACGAGTGGCCGTCCGGTCGCTCCCGACAGGTCGCGGTTCCAACTGAGCACGAGGGAGGCGGAGATCATGGACCTCATCGCGTCCGGCATGAACAACCAGCAGATCGCCGCCACGTGCTTCATCAGCGAGAAGACCGTCAAGAACCACATCAACCGCATCTTCGCCAAACTCCACAGCACCAGCCGCTCCGAGGCCGCCGCGAAGTGGATCGGCACGGCGCCGGACGCACCCCGGGGACGGGGGTGACCTCCGGTGACACCATGGGGGAACGACCGACGGCTGGGCCCGAGCGATTGGGCCCGGAATTGGGCCCAGGGGCCCTCTGGCGGACCGGGCGCTGCGCCGTACGTTCCTCGTGTCGAAAGCGACACAGCCGTAACCGGAGGGGAACACCATGAGCGACCTGATGCTGAAGACCGCCGTCGCGACCAAGGTCCGCGTGAACGGCTGGAAGAACACGACGGCCGCAGCGATGCAGCGCCGCGCCGGCGACAAGGGGCAGACGGCGGTCGAGTACCTGGGCATCATTGCGGTGGTGGTGGCGATTGTGCTGGCGATTACGGGGACGAACATCGGCCAGACGATCCTCAACAAGATCCAGGAGAAGATCAACGAAATCACCTGATGCATACGCGCAGGTACGGCGATGCAGGGCAGGCCTTCCCCATCTACATCACGATGGTGGCAGGCCTGCTCTTCCTTGCGTTGGCGTACTTCGCGGTTGGCCAGGCCACGGTGAATCGGAGCGGTGCCCAGACGGCCGCCGATGCGGCGGCGCTCGCGGCGGCCCAGGACACCCGGGACAAGCTCGCAGGTGAGTGGCTTGAGAAGGTGCTCGACCCCGCCACTTGGGATGACATCTTCAACGGTCGTGGTGCAGCACTCGATGGGTGCGGACGTGCGAACCGGTTTGCGGCGCATAATGACGCCCAAGTGCGGAGCTGTGGGCAGGGCCCCCGGCCCCTGAGCTACAAAGTTGACGTCCAGTCCAGTGAACCCGTTGGAAAGTCCATCGTCCCGGGCACGGAGAACCAGTACGCAGAGGCCTCCGCCATAGCGGTGATCGAGTCGCGTTGCAGCTTCGAGCCTCCTGAGGGGAGCGTCCTAGCGGATGCGCTGCCCACGCTCGACTGCTCGGGACAGAAGTGGATTTTGAAGCCCGACGAGCTCACGGATCTCCCAGCGCCCGAGGACCTTTTCGACGTCCACCTGGCCGACTGACTAGCGAACGACGAGTGGTGAAGGAAGCCAAGAGATGAGTAATCGGTTCACTGGGAACGCCCGCAAGGGGATTGTCGCGTTGACCGTAGCGGCCGGACTGGCCCTTGGAGCAGCCGGCTGTGGCGGGGGCGGCAACGGTGAAGCCAAGAAGCCGAACTCTTCGGCTTCCGCTGCCAAGGGAGACGGATCTCAGCCGAGTGCTCAGGAGGGGCAGTCCGAGACGCCCTTGGTCGAACTCAAAGGCACGGAAGGGCTTCTTCTCCAGGTCACTTCCGCTGCCAGGGATGCGGGCGGGTTCATCACTGTGGGCGGGAACTTGAAGAATGACGGGGCGAAATCGGTGGTCATCCCGTCCCAGATGAGCGGCGATGAGACAGAGGTCATCAAACACGGCCCCTCCCTGGGTGGCGCCACCCTCGTGGATTCGAAAGGGAAGAAGCGCTACTACGTGCTCCGCGACACGGACGGACGTCCACTGACGACAACGGGTTTCGGAACGCTCAAAGCCGGCCAGGCTCTTCCGGTATTCATGCAATTCCCTGCGCCACCCACCAGCACCACAGACGTGACCCTGCAACTGCCGACATTCTCCAGCGGCACCATCAAGATCTCCGGGTGAGGCCGGCCATGAAGACCCCCACGCGCACCCGCCCGGCGACTCCACGCCTCGCCCTCGTCCTCACCGCCGCCGGCCTCATGGTCGCCACGAACATCTACGGCGCAGTCTCGGCCCACGCCGACGAGACCCCCGGCGTACCCCCCGGCACCGAGGCCTCCGCCTCCGCCCCCGTAGAGGTCGACCCCGCCGACCCCGACCTCAAGCTCCCCGAAGGCGCCACCCTCGCCGAAGCCAAGGTCCTCGACATCAAACAGGTCGTCGAAGACCAAAGCGGCGACGAACGTCGCGAAGACACCAACGCCGACGTCAAGTTCGCCCTCCAGGCCGAGGTCCTCTTCGGCAAGGACAGCGCGAAACTCGGCGGCGAGGCGAAGGCCCGGATCTCCGCGATCGCCGAGGAGATCAAGACGCAGAACGCGACGAAGATCCGCGTCTTCGGCTTCACGGACAACCTCGGCTCCTCCGCCCACGGCGACGTCCTGTCCCGGAAACGGGCCGACGCCGTACAGAACATCCTCGACCAGGAACTGACCGACTCCAATGTCACCTACGAGGTCCGCGGCTACGGCGAGCAGTACCCCATCGCCGACAACTCCTCGGAAACCGGCCGCAAGAAGAACCGCCGCGTCGAGGTCTCCTTCCCGCGCTCGGAGAGCTGACAGCAGACCGGTCCCGCCACACCCCGGCCGCGGGACCGGCCTCGCACCGCACGGGTTGCGGTCGGCCTACAGCAGGTGGTCGGCCTTGCCCGCCTTGATGTCCCGGATGAGCGTCCGGAGAGCATCGCGGCTGTCGGTCAGATGGTGCTCCTCCTGCCCGGCGACGGCGATATAGGCGTTACCTTGCGCGTCGGTGCCTATGCGGAAGCAGTTGTTGCCCTCGGCGCAGAAGGGCTCTTCCCAGGTGATCTCGGCCATGGTGACTCCTCAGAGTTGGCGAGCGATGGCATGGATGAAGTCCCGTGATGCGTGTGAGTCCAGCGACTTGGCGTGCCACCAGTCCAAGTGCGCACGGTACTTGGAGAGCTGTGCTTCGGCGTGAGTGAACTCTCCGCCGTGTGCCGAGTCCAGCTGCACGGTGTCGAGTTGTGGTACGGCGCCGCTGGCGTACAGCACCGCGTGCCCGGCTCCCGGAAAGGCTCCGACCTCGACGGGGAGTACCCGTACGTCGACGCTCTCCCGCTCAGACACGCCACAAAGGTGATGCAACTGCTCCCGGGTGGTACGAGCCCCGCCGAACTGCATCCGTAGCGCCCACTCATGGACGTACGCGACGTACTCGACCGTTGTGTCTTCCCGTTCCAGGACCTGCTGCCGCTGCACGCGCTGCGCCACCCGCAGCTCGACTTCTGACTTGGGCAACGGTGGCAGTGCAGATTCGAAGATCGCGCGGGCGTATCCGCTGAGCTGCAATAGTCCGGGAATGTGTACTGTCTGCAAGGTCTGCAGCCGTGTGGCGTGCCACTCCAGCTCGGCAACGTCCAGGAGGCCTTGGGGCAGGCTGCCGCGGTAGTGCTCCCACCAGCCCCTCTTCCGAGAGGTGGCCATGGCGGCCAGTGCTTCTACGTACGCCTGGTCAGGGCAGTCGTAGTTGCTGGCGAGTATCCGGATGCGCTCGGGAGAGATAGCCCGAACTCCCGATTCCATGTTGGACACCTTCGTACGGTCCAACCCGAGCAGTCCGGCGGCGTACTCCGTGGTCTTGCCTGCCGCGAGCCGCATCTTGCGCAACTCCGCACCCAGACGCCGCTGTCTCTCGGTCGGTGTGGGCCGTGTCGGCATTCGGCGCTTCCTCCCCGCTTGGTTGGAGATCAGTCTGCCCCTGTGATCGCCGACAAGCCAACTCAATGGAGGCAATGTTCTTGATTGCGTGGCACACGTGCCCCTTACTCCTCTACAGTCAGTGACGGATCGATCACACCGCCCCGCCCGCCGGAAGCGCATCGCGTGAGCCTGCCCGCAATCTCCTGCCCTGGGAGGGCTTGGCTCGCGTCAGGGAGACAGGCCACCGCTCGGAGTCGGAGTTCCTCACCATCCAGCTGCACGCCAAGGGAGTTGCCGCCATGCCCGCACCCTTCACGACCTGCCCGCCTCCGTCCGCCGCGGACACGGACCTGCCGCCCAACCGCCCCACCCCCGAAACCCTCGCCTACAGCTTCACCCTCCCCGCGGCCTCGCAGAGCCCGTTCATCGCACGCGCCGCGACCAGAACGGTCCTGCGAGCCCACGCCCTCGACGACGTGACGGACGCGGCGGTCCAGGTGGTGAGTGAACTGGCGGCCTGCGCCTGCCGTTTCACCCCCGCCGCCGAGGTCTACGTGTCGCTCCGCTACCGGGACGGCGACCTGCGCGTGATCCTCTACGACGGCCATCCTCGCCACCTCAACCCCCGCCTCGCCGCGGCCTGCGAGTCCCGTCGCCGAGCCGCCCTGCGGGTCCTGTCCTGCGTGGTGAAGTCCTGCCGCGGCGACTGGGGATTCGGCGAGGTCCGCGAACCGGGCGGCGGCACCCGGATGTGGGCGGTACTGCCGAGGGAGAGCGCGAGGTCGTACCTGTACGGCTGACTCGTTCCACGCCGCCGCAGAGGGCGAGCAGGAGCGGCGGCACGTCGCTGCTGGGTCTTGAATCGTGGTGCCTGTGCCAGCGCAACAGGCCCGTCCCCCACAGGTTTTGGGCCTGCGATTGGGCCTGTGGGCCCAGGTGGCTTGATGTGACCGAACGTACGCTCTGGACTTGGACTGACGAGGGGGATCGAGGTCATCCGGAGCAGCTGGGCGCGGCAGCGGCTGCGCGTTCACGGGCCCACGAAACCGTGGAGCTGGGGCTGTATGACGTACGTGAGCGGGCCCCAGGGCGGAAACCGTCACGACTCGACGCACAAGCCTCCGCAGTCGTAGCCCGCCTTCGCCCCATCTCCTGGCGGCGCGCCCGTACGGCCCTCCTTCCCGTGACTCGTCCTCCTGCTCGCCGAGTTGAGGAGTGGCATGTCTGCGTTCGGGGGCGTTCCGGTGTTCGGCGGCGATGGACGGTCGTCGACGGAGAGTGGGCGGGGCCGGGAGCTGCCCGGGCCGCTGTCGCTCGCGTCGGTGCTCGTCCACACGCTGTTCGCGTTCACGGTGCTGGGCGGGATCGGTCTGCTGTTGACGGCGGCGTCGCTGGACGCCGTGGACATCCGGCTGCTGGGACAGGTGGCGTTCGCGGCGGCGCCGGGCACGATCGGGTGGGTACTCGCGCGCAGGTCCTGGTCAGGCGGCGTGTGGGTGTGGCGGGGTCTTCTCGCCCTGCAGGCATGGCTGATCGTCGCTGCTCTGGGCAATGTCGGAGACGGCTCGGGGCGGGGCTTCACGCAACTCTTCCTGCCCATCCTGATCGTCGTGTTCCTGACCCGTCGGGAGAGCCGGGAGTGGTTCCGGCTGCCGGATGCGGAGCGAGCGGATCGTCGCCCGTTCTCGATGGCGCGGATGATCCGCTGGCGCCGGGACGAGGGCCAGACGGCGGTGGAGTACGCGGGGCTGGTGGCCGTGGTCGCGGCGATCATCGCCGCGCTGGTGGTCAGCGGGCTGGGGACGCAGATCTTCACCGGCCTTCAGTCGGCGGTGTGCAAGGTCACCGGTACGGCGTGCGCGGCGGGGGTGGGAATCGGCGGCGAGGAGGTTCAGGCCGGGGACGGCGCGGACGGGACCGACGGTGAGGAGCCCGACGGCTCCGGGCCGGCAGGCCAGGGCCAGGAGGGCCAAGAGGGCCAGGAGGGCCAGGAGGGCCAGGGCCAGGGTGATCAGGGCGACGGTGATCAGGGTCAGAGTGATCAGGGCGCCGGCGGTCAGGGCGACAGTGGCCAGGGTGACGAGGACGGCGGGGCTGACGGCGGGGCCGGTGACGGCGCTACCGGCAACGGCGGCACAGGAAACGGCGACACCGGCAGAACCGGGCCCGGCGGGGGCGATTCCGGAGGTCAGGACACCGGTGGAGCCGACTCCGGAGGTGAGGACACCGGTGGAGCCGATTCCGGAGGTCAGGACACCGGAGAATCCGGCTCGGGTGGCCGGACCGGCGGGAACAGCGGAGAGAACGGCTCTGCCTCGCAGGGCGGCGACGGCGGAGCCGGTGACGGTGGTACCGGCAGCGTTTCCGGCGAGGGCACCAGCGCTTCCTACACCGAGGAGACCGACGAGGAGAAGAACGACGCGGCAGAGGACGAGCCGGGTTGGGAGGAGGACGAGCAGGCCGCCGAGGACGGCGCTGACGAAGGCGGCGACGAGGGCTGCACCTCCGGCTTCGGGGCCTTCTTCGGCTGTGTGGGGAACCAGCTCAAGCAGGTGGGGCAGGGCCTCTTCGTCGACGGCATCTGGGGTGACGTCACGGGCATCTGGGACACGGTCACCAGCCCGGGCAAGGCGTGGGAAGGCCTGAAGGACTACGGCAGCTCGCTGGGCGATCAGTGGTCCGAGGATGCCAGGGACGCGGGCGGGAAGTGGGAGGACGGCGACTACTTCGACGCGCTCACCGACTGGGGTGGCGCGTCGTGGAACACGGGCGCCAAGGTCCTGGACGACATGTTCGTGGGCGACGAGGTCCGCGACCAGTGGAACAACGGCGAGAAGACCCGTGCGGCCACGAACGTCGTCTGGAACGTCGGCTCGCTCTTCATCCCCGGCTATGGCGAAGCCAAGATCGTTCAGAAACTCGGCAAGCTGGGCAAACTCGGCAAGCTCACAGAGAACGCCGCGGAAGCGGCGGCGGACGCCAGGAAGGCGGCCAGAGCCGGTGACGTCGACGCCGCCGAGAAGGCGGCGAAGGAGGCCGACGAGGCGGCGGACGCGGCCGAGGAGAGGGCGAGGCAGTCCGGCTGCACCATCGCCTCCGCTCCCGGCCGCCGTGTCCCGCACGGCGACGCCCCGGGCTTGATCGGGTCGGCCGGCAGTGGC